>JBAWHH010000151.1:0-17340 GCA_049593715.1 Rhodocyclaceae bacterium | reverse complement strand
CGAAGTAGTAACAGGAAGGCAGCAGCGGGCTGCGCGCGATGGTGGTCAGGGTGTTGAACTGGGGCACGGGCAGCACGGTGGAGCGCGACTGCTCGTCCCGCAGGTCGACGTAGGCCAGCACGCAGTTTGTGGTACCCAGATCGATCCCAATGGCGAAACGTGGTTCGGACATGGCTTATTCAGGCGCCGCAAACAGCCGCCCCGCGGGCCTTTCCGGGAAAGGCGGACGCGGGGCGGGCGGCATGTTGAGGAACGAAAAAAGGGCTTCGGAGCAGGTCAGTCCTGGGCGCGCAGGTTGAATTCCAGTTTCCAGCGCTTGTCGGACTGGGTGTGCTGCATCCAAAGTTCCAGCGTGCCGACGTCGGTGATCAGGGGGTGCAGCGTCACTGGCACGATCTGGCCCGCGCCCTCCTCCACCGTCGGCAGCGTGATGGTGAGGCTGGCGAGTTCGTCGAGGGACTTGACCGCGTTGGGCACCACGTCACCCACCCGGTCGCCAGCGCGGATTTCGGAATCGAAAAACCGGAATTCCACCGCCTCGCCGGTCACCAAGCCGAACTCCTTGCCGGCGAGTTCCAGTTCCGTACCCTCTTCCGTGCCCTGGGGCACGATGCAGATGCCTTTGACCGGCGGCACGTAGCCGGGCACCGCCGGCGCCGGGCTTTCCAGGCCGAGGTAGAAGGAGCGCGAGGTGCCCGCCCGGATCTTGATGCCTTTGCCCGACGCCTGCACCGCGCCGTAGTAGGCGGCGCCGCGGGACACGGCGATGTCCAGCCCGGCACTTTTCAGTTCCTTCAATTCACCGTCGGCACCCAGCCAGGCGCCAAGCAAGTCGAGGATGCGCTGGCGGAACACCGGTGCTTCGAACACGCCGCCGTTGAACAGGATGGCGGTGGGCGCCAGAATGGCCGCACCTTCCAGATCAAGACTCCGGCCGACCACGGCGCTGAGGGCGTCGTCGGATTGGACGTTTTCCAGGGCGCGGCGCAGGAACCGCGCCAAGTGTTTGCTCACCGCCGGTTCGGTGGCGTACTCCAGCCCGTATTCCTGCAGGCCGACGGATTTGCGCGCCGACGGCAGGTCGTCCACCGTCGTCAGCGGGAAATAACCTTCCACCAGGATGGACTCCACTTCCTGGCGCGTGAGCGTCGTGGCGATGGTCTTGGCGAACAGGCTGGAGCCGCGGGACGCCACAGCGATGGGCGCTTCCGCCAGGGACTCGTCCAGCAGCAATTTTTCCTTGGCGATACGCGCCCCATGGACCAGGGCGAGGAACTGCCACTGGTCGAGTTCGTGGCCCTCGCCCTCCAGCTTCCCCTGCAGGGCGTAGGCCAGGGCGAGGTCCATGTTGTCGCCGCCGAGCAGGATGTGCTCGCCGACGGCGATGCGGTGCAGTTCCAGGGCCTTGGACAAGCCATCCGGGTTTTCCGCCACGGCGATGAGGCTGAAGTCCGCCGTGCCGCCGCCGACGTCCACCACCAGAATCAGATCTCCGGCGGCGACCTGTTCGGTCCAGTGGCGCGTTTCCTTGTCGCTCAGGGTATGGGCGATCCAGGCGTAGAACGCGGCCTGGGGCTCTTCCAGCAGGGTCACGTTGCCCAGGCCGGCGGCCACGGCCGCTTCGTGGGTCAGGGTGCGCGCCACTTCGTCAAAGGACGCCGGCACCGTCAACACCACCTGGCAATCGGCCAGCTCTGCGCCTTCGCCCTGTTTGGCAAAGTAATGTTCGACGGCGTAGCGCATGTGGGCGAGGTAACGCTGCGACGCTTCGAAGGGCGAAACCTTGCCGTCTTCCAGTTCAGAGTTCCACGGCAGGATGGCCGAGTGGCGGTCCACGTGGGGATTGCACAGCCAGGACTTGGCGGAATGCACCAGCCGGTCCGGCACCTGGGCGCCGCGCTCGCGGGCGAAAGCGCCCACCACCACGTCTTCACCCTTGGCCCAGGGCAGATCGAGGCTCCCGGCGGCGTATTCGCTGGGGGCGGGGATGTACAAGGAAGACGGCAGGAGCGACTTCTCGCCCACCACGCCGGGGGCGAGGATCTGGGTCATGTCCACGTTGCGGGCGTGGCCGTCTTCGACCTCACAAAAGGAAACGCAGGAATTGGAGGTTCCGAGATCGATACCGAGACTGAACTTCTTGCTCATGGTCTAAGGATTCCCGAAAAGCACATCGGCCGCGGCGGGCGCGGCCGACTACAGAGTGATGGATTCCCCGCGGCCGCGGCGCCTCAGCGCACTTCGACTTCCACGGGGGTGATGGTGTTCGTGCCGCTCGGATCCACCGGGCGGTTGAAGCGCGGCAGGGACAGGCGGGCGGTTTTCCAGCCGCGGTGTATGACCACGCCGGAATAAGGCGGTTCGCCGAGGACTTTGCCCACCAGCCGGTAGCGGTTGGGGTCGGAAGCCGTATCCACGGTGATGCGCTCGCCTTCCTTGCCTTCGTGCGCCGGTGAGATCTCCAGGTATTCCCGGATCACCGACGAGCAGCCCTGATGCACCACCCGCGAGGCGGCGGCCACCTGGGCGTCCTGGTAGGCGGTGATGTCTTCCATGAGGAAATCGAGAAAGCGGCCTTTCTCCTGCAGCAGCGAAAGCAGGACCAGGGCTTCGCCCACTTGGGGCGGCTCTTCCTTGGGCGGCTTGGGGGGCTCCACCGGAGGCAGCGGCGCGACGGGGGCCAGGGCTTCGGCGGGCTTGGCCAGCGCCTTGATGCGCCGGCGGGCCAGGTGGTTGCGGACGATGGTGTCGATGACGATGACCAGCACCAGACCGATGAGGATGAAATCGCGGTACTGCACAAGCTGCGGCGGAACGGTGTCAGGCGGCAGCGGCAGATAATCCAGCCCGCTGAGGGCAATGGCGACCAGGGCTGCAATCAGGGTGACCATGATTTGTCAGGTTTCCAGAGAGTGAAAGCCGTTCGGCAGAAGGAATTCGTGGGGCCGGAATAGCGCCCGGTTGTGGCGTGGGGCAACCAGCGAACAGTCCCCCCACGCCAAAAGATCGCGCATCCTACCATCACTCCCGGAAGGGGCAAACGCCCCTCCCACCCGCTCCCCTGGCCCCCTTTCTTGCGCCACAGGAACGGGACGTTCGGACATCGGTTTTGCCGCCCGCGGTGCCCGGAATGCGCGAACGAGGCGCAGACCCTTGCCCCGGCGCGCCCTGCAGGCTTATCGTCGCGGCAAAAAAATCGTCATCAAGGAACTTCATCACATTAGAATCCGCGTGCTGTCGGCTCGGGCCAGCATTTTTCGTGGTCCAGCACGCTTTTGAGCCACGGCCCGCCCGATTCGGATGTCCTGAGCGCAGGGGGCGGTCGCATCTTTCATCAACAACAAAATGGGAGAGAGTTCACATGGCCGAGCAGAAGTTGGGGAACCCAGCCGTCGTCGGGCTGGCGGGTTTCGGTTTGACGACGATGGTCCTGCAATTCCATAACGTGGGCTGGATGGGCATGGGGCCGGTGGTTTGGTTGGGCCTCATTTTTGGCGGTGCCGCGCAGATGATTGCCGGCCTGCAGGAGATGAAGACCGGAAACAATTTCGGCTATTGCGCGTTCACCGCCTACGGTTCCTTCTGGATCTCGCTGGCGTTGTTGCTCGTGGGCAACCACTACAACATCTACACCTCCAGCGGTACCGACATCGGCTGGTTTCTGATCGCCTGGACGTTGTTCACCGCCATCCTCTGGATCGGCTCGATGCGCGTCAATGGCGCCCTCGGGCTCACTTTCACCCTGCTGCTGATCGGTTTCATTCTTCTCGATCTGGCCCACTTCGGTTTCCCGCAGCTCACCGTCGTGGCCGGCTACGAACTCATGGTGACCGCCGCGATGGCCTGGTACATCATGGCCCACCTGATTTTCCTCGACCTCTTCGGGCGCGACGTGCTGCCCGTGGGCAAAGCTTGGCTCGCGCCCAAGACGGCGTAGTTTCCCGTCGAGAATGGTCCGTTTTTCAGTCGCCTACGGTGACTCATACGAATTGAGGAGAGGAACGATGATTGCGAAAAGATTTGCCGCTGTCGCCGGCGGCGTGTTGGCGATCTGCTTTGCAGGTGCCGCCGTTGCCGCGGATTCCGCCACGCCGGAAGAAGTGATGGTGAAAGTGCGGGAAGCGGCAAGTTTCCTGCACCAGAAAGGCGCGTCCGGATTCGCCGAATTCAACAACAGCGCCAGCCGCTGGGTGTGGAAGGACAGCTACGTGTTCGTTTACGATTGCCGCATGGACAGGGTCGTTGCCCACCCGTTCCGTCCGGACTTGGTCGGGCAATCGATCGCGGAGATCAAGGACAACAGCGGCAAGTTCATCTTCAGGGAGTTATGCAAGGCCGGCAATGGGCCGAAGGGCGGCTGGGTCGACTACATGTGGACCAAGCCCGGCGCGGGGAACCTCTCACGCAAAGTCTCCTACGCGCGCTCGGTGGACGTGGCCTTCTCGTCGGGCATCCAGGTCAGTGCTGGCGTCTACGACGACAAGGTAAGCTTGGGCGAACTGCAGAAGGCGCTGGACAAGATATCGGATCCGACCAGATATCCATCGCCCTAAAGCCCTAGGCCCGCTCACGGCTTGCGGCGCGGCCGCCGAGTTCGGAGCATAGTGGTAGTGATAGGTGGCCGGGACGGCGGGGACAACCCGGCGTCCCGGCCGCTTCTTTGACAAGGATTCGCAAGTTGAGCATCGAGCAATACACGGCGCCGCTGTGGGCGCCGGCCCTACCGGCCGCCTCCGCTCGGGATTTGTGTACCGACTGCGGCATTTCACGCTCCGCTGAGCCGAAACGCTGCGGCAAGGTCTGCCAGTTCATCAAACCGGACTACCCCGCCGCCGAGGTGCGTGTGCATGGCCGCACCCGCGACCCTGCCACCCGCCCGGATGAGCTTTTTTTCGGGCCCCATCGCCGCATGCTGCGCGCCGCCCTCAACCCGCCGCGGGCGGACGCCCAATGGACCGGCATCACCACCCGCATCGCCGAGCGCCTGCTGGAGACGGGCGCAGTGGACGCGGTGCTGACCATGGCACCGGACCCGGCGGATAAATGGCGGCCGATGCCGGTGCTGGTCACCGAACCGGGCGCCATGGCGCAGTGCCGCGGCATGCGAATGGGCTACGCGCCGCTGCTCGGCCTGCTGGAACCGGCGCGCGCCAAGGGCTATAAGCGCCTCGCCGTCATCGGCATCCCCTGCCAGATCTACCCGCTGCGGGCGCTGGAACAGGAACTGGGGTTCGAGAAGCTGTACGTAATCGGCACGCCGTGCTCGGACAACACCACAACGGAACACTTTCACGAGTTCCTCGGTTTGCTGGCGGAGGAGCCGGAGACGGTGACCTATCTGGAGTTCCGCGCCGACTACCACGTGGAAATGCGCTTCACGGATGGCCGCAAGAAGGCCATTCCGTTCCTGCTGCTCCCGCTGTCGAAGCTGCCGCGGGATTTTTTCCCCCTCACCTGCCGCACCTGCGTCGACTACACCAACGTGCTCGCCGACATCACCGTGGGCTACATGGCCGGCCAGGGCGAACAGTGGCTGGTGGTGCGCAATGAGCGCGGGGAAGAACTGCTGGCCCTGCTCGGCGACGAGATCCGTACCGCGGACCCGGGGAGCGCCGGCAAGCGCCAGGGCCCGGTGACCGGGTTCATGAAGAACACCGAGCGCGCCGCCGGTGGTCTGCCGGTGCGCGGCATGCCCAATTTCCTCCGCCCCCTGGTGGGCTGGCTGATGCCCAAGGTCGGGCCGCGCGGACTGGAATTCGCCCGGGCGCGGCTGGAAATGAAGGCGGTGGAGACCGTCCTCCACCTGCGCCGCGAGCAGCCGCGGCGCATGCGGCACATGGTCCCGGACCACGTCTGGTCCCTCGTCGCGCCCTACGGCCTGGTGCCGGCGGCGGGCGAACGACATTCACAATCTTAGCTGGCTGGATCGGAGAGGAGCGCCATGACACAGGACGAACTCAAGCAAGCAGTGGCGAAAGCGGCCATTGCCCATGTGGTGGAAGGCAGCATCGTCGGCGTGGGAACGGGGTCGACTGCCAACTACTTCATCGAAGAACTGGGCCGCATCAAGGACCGCATCCGCGGCGCCGTGGCTAGTTCGCAGGCATCCGCAACCCGGCTGGCGGCCCAGGGGATCCCGGTGTTCGACCTGAACGACGTGGACGACCTTCCCGTCTACGTGGATGGCGCGGACGAAATCACCTCAGCCCTGGCGATGGTGAAAGGCGGCGGCGGCGCGCTGACGCGGGAAAAGATCGTCGCCGCCGTGGCGCACAAGTTCGTCTGCATCTGCGATGAATCGAAGCGGGTGGAAAAGCTCGGCCGATTCCCGCTGCCCGTGGAAGTGATCCCCATGGCCCGCGCCCACGTTGCACGCAAACTAGCGGCCCTGGGCGGCGAACCGCGCCTTCGCAGCGGCTTCACCACCGATAACGGTAACGTGATCCTCGACATATACGGTTTGACGATCGAAGATCCGGCAGCCCTGGAAAGCACGCTCGACCACATCACCGGCGTCGTCACCAATGGACTGTTCGCGCTGCGTCCGGCGGATGTGCTTTTGCTCGGCGGATCAAATGGCGTACAAACTTTGTGCCGCTGATTGCAACGACCTTGTCACATTTGCCTGTTAGCGTGGTTCGTTTATCGTTTTTGAAGGGAAGCCGTCAGTGACCGAGCATACGATCAAGCAGTTCGACGCGGAACTCGAAGACATCCGCAACCGCGTACTCCACATGGGCGGGATGGTGGAGCACCAGATCTCCAGCGCCATGGAAGGCCTGGTGCAGGGGGACCTGCTGCTGCTGGATCAGGTCATCAACAACGACGGCAGGGTCAACGCCGAGGAGGTTTCCCTCGACGAAGCGTGCAGCCACATCATCGCCAAGCGGCAGCCGGCGGCGGTGGATCTGCGGCTCATCATGATGGTCATCAAGACCATCACCGATCTGGAGCGCGTCGGCGACGAAGCAAAGAAGATCGCCAAGATGGCCAAGCGACTGCATTCGGGCGAAGCAAACTTTGCTCCCCGTATCGAACTGCGCCCCGTCTCCCAGCTTGCCATCGAGATGCTGCGCAAGGCGCTGGACGCGTTCGCGCGGCTGGACGTCAACGCGTCCTACGAAGTGGTGCGCCAGGACAAGGACGTGGACAACCAGTTCCGCGGCATCACGCGCCAGTTGGCGACCTTCATGATGGGCGACCCGCGCACCATCTCCAGCAGCCTGGACATCCTGTTCATCGCCAAGTCCATCGAGCGCATTGGCGACCACGCCAAGAACATCTCGGAATACGTGGTCTACATGGTGATGGGCCGCGATGTGCGGCACACGGGCATCGAAGGTCTCCGCCGCGAGATCGGCTGGACACCGGGGGACGACGCCCAGAGTTGAAAAAGCAAAGCGCGCCGCGGATCACCTCCGCAGCGCGCTCGATTCGCCAGACTGCTTTCCTTTGCGCGCCCGGGAACGCCGAAGCCCACGAACAAGCGAGCAGCCAGTAACCTTGCCGGCGCCTCTACTGACCAGGCGCCACGTAACCCGCCGCCTGATCCGCCCCGACGCCGAAGAAATGCTTTTCCATCTGCTCGGCCAGATATTTCCGGGCGCGAGCGTCGGCCAGATTCAGGCGATTCTCGTTGACCAACATCGTCTGGTGGCGAATCCATTGTTGCCAGGCTTCTTTCGAGACGTTCTCGAAAATTCGCTTGCCGAGTTCGCCGGGATAAGGCGGGAAGTCCAGGCCTTCCGCTTCGCGTCCGAGTTTGATGCAATTCACCATGCGGGCCATGCTGTTCCTTTCGCGTCAGATCGGCGCCGGGACTGAGCGCCTTGATGGGCCGATTTTAGCGGAAAACCGCGGGATCAAACCGCGGCCTCGGCTCAGCCGACAACTTGCGCCTGCCATATCTGCCAGCGGTTTTTGCCGCTGGTCTTGGCCCCGTACATCGCCTGGTCGCCCCGGTCCATCAATTCCTGGCCAGTGCGTCCATGGGCCGGGTAGAGGGCAATGCCGACGCTGGCCGTGAGGCGCACCTCGTCGCCGGCAAAACAGAAACGCAGCCCGGTAATCTTGGCCAGGATGCGGCGGGCGAGTCCGACGATCTCCTCCTCGGAGCTGTCGGGGGCGAGGATGCAGAATTCGTCGCCGCCGACGCGGAAGAACATTTCGTTGCGGCGCACGGCGCTGCCCACTTCCTGCGCCAGGGCAACCAGCACTGCATCGCCCGCCTGGTGCCCGTAGGTGTCGTTGATCGGCTTGAAGCCGTCGAGATCGATCACCAGCAGCCCGAGTTCGGTATCGCGCCGCGCCGCTTCGGCGAGCATGCGATCCAGCTCTTCATGGAAGCGCCGCCGGTTATAGAGATTGGTCAGCGCGTCACGCTCGGCGAGTTGGATCAGGCGGTCTGCCGTCTGCTTCTGCTGCGTGATGTCCTCGTGGATCCACACCCGGCCAATGTAACGACCAGGAACCGGCCCCGGCACCAGGGTCGAGATTTCCATCAGGGTGCGCCCATCCATCAGCGCGAATTCGAACGGCGCGCTGGTTTCGCTGCGTTTCAGCACTTCTGCGATGTGTTTGCGGTAGGCCGCTTCGTCCGCCAGCATCGGCGCCTGCTGCGCCATCAGGCTTTCTTCCCGCACCCCAGTCAGATCGGTCTCATCGGGCACGCGCCAGATGTGGTACAGCGCCTTGTTGCAGAACAGCACGCGCCGATCGCGATTGACGAACAGCACGCCCACCTTCATCACGTCGAGCAGGGCACCAAGACGCGCACGCTCTTCGTTGGAGCGGTTGAGGTAATACTCCTTGAGGCCCTGGGCCCGCCGCAACTCGGCCACCGTCTCCAGCAACTTCAGTTCCGCATCCTTGCGCGCCTGAATCTCGTCCATGGATACCCGCAGGCCGAGATACCTGCCCTCGGCGGAGTTGATCGGCTGCCAGCCAATGGCCACCCAAACGAGGCTGCCGTCCTTGCGCTGCAGACGCAGTTCCAGGCTGCCGGTGCCGCTACTGGACATCGCCCGCTTCGCTTCCTGGTGGGCGTACTTACGGTCCTTGAGGTAGATCAGCGTTTCCACCAGGTCGCCGGCCAAGGCACATTCGAGGGGAGTAAAACCGGTGATCCGCTCGATCGAAGGGTTGATCCACACCAACCTTCCCCGCGGATTGAACCAGGCGTCCACCCCATAGGCACACTCGGCGATGGATCGAAAACAGGCAGCCTGGGCGCCGAGCGTAGCAACGCGCTGCTCGATCAAACGTGCCGACTCGTTGGCGGTGCGCAGCAGCCCCGCCATCTCCCCGGTACCCTGGGCCGGCAGCCGGACTGCCCGGCCAGTCTCCGCCAGGGTGCGCAGCGCGCCGGTCAGATCGCGGAAGCGCCGCAACAGGGTTCGTGCACCCAAAGCGGCGAGCCAGAATCCGGCGAGGGCACAGACCGCGGCAATGGCAAACGCGGAATGGGCCACGGCGCTGGGAGAATCGCGTACGAAGGCAAGCGAAAGGCCATAGCGCGCATGGCCCAGCACCGTGTCGCCGCGCCGCACACTGACTGCGCCGTCGAAATGCACACCCTCTTCCACTGCGGAGCGCACATCGGGGGTAATCGCTGGAAGCGCAGCGCCGATGTCATGGCCAGCCCCGGCAAGGGTTTGTCGCCGCGAATCCTGCAGCACCAGGTAGGAGAGTCCGAGACGGTCGCGCAACACCTCCAGCGCCGCCCCGCCGTCGGCGAACACCGGCGGCAATGCCGCCTCCAACGCCACTTCCACGTCACGGACGCGTTGCTCGGCCAGCGTCATCAGGGACTCTTCGGCAGAACGGCGCGCGCCGAGATCGAGCAGCAGGGCGATGGCGACGAACAATCCCCCCGCCACCAGGGCAACGCGCAGGAAACGCGACCGTGGAGGGGGAATGGGCATCATGGGCGGCGGGCGGGCACTATTTGGGCCGCCGCTGTCATAGCGGCTTGACCAGCACCTTGGAGCGGCGCTGCAGGTTGTAAAGGCCGCGTTTCTGCTGCGGCAGCGCTTCGACGCCTTCATCCTTGAAGCCGCGCTCGAGAAACCACTGGGCGGTTCGGGTGGTGAGCACGAACAGGCGTTCGAGACCGGCACGGCGCGCACGGGCCTCGATGTGGGAAAGCAGGCCTTCACCGTAACCGGTCCGGCGGTGTTCGGGCTTCACCGCGAGGCACGCCAGTTCGGCGGACTTCTCCTCCGGAAACGGGTACAAAGCGGCGCAGCCGATGATCACGCCGTCGTGATCGAGCAACGAGAAGTGGCCGATCTCCATTTCCAGCAGTTCCCGCCCGCGGCGTACCAGGGTGCCGTCCGCTTCCAGCGGAGCGATCAGCGCCAACACCGCGCCGACGTCGTCGATGGACGCATCGCGCACCTGCGCCAAAGCGTCGCGGGCGATCACCGTGCCGACGCCGGCATGGGTGAAGAACTCCAGCAGCAGGCCGCCATCGATGTCGTGGTCGATGAGGTGGGCACGATTGACGCCACGGCGCACCGCGTGGATACAGCGCGGCAGGTACAGCCCGAGATCTTCGGTGAGGCGTTCGGGCCGCTGCAGCAACGGTTCGGCCTCGTCCGCGGTCAGGTATTGGACGAGCTCGCCCCGCTCATCGGTCACACCGGACGCGTCACAGAGGAACACCAGCTTTTCCGCCTTCAGGGCAACTGCCGTCTGGGTCGCCACTTCTTCCATGCTGAGGTTGAAGATTTCTCCGGATGGCGAGGTGCCCAGCGGCGAAATCAGGACCACGTTTTCCTGGTCGAGATCGGCGGCGATCTCCTCGGCGATCACTTTGCGCACCGCGCCGGTGAACTGGTAGTCGATGCCGTCCACGACCCCAACCGGTTTGGCGGTAACGAAATTTCCCCCGGTGATGCGCATGTAGGCGCCAGCCATCGGCGTGTTGGGCAGCCCCTGCGACAGCAGCGCTTCCACTTCCAGCCGGGTGACGCCGACCGCGGCCTTGACGCACTCCAGCGCCGCCGCGTCGGTGATCCGCTCGCCATGGTGGAAGCGCGAAGCGAGCCCGCGCCGCGCCATTTCGGCGTCGATCTGCGGCCGGGCGCCATGAACCAGAACGAGGCGGATGCCCAGGGCGGCGAGCAGGTTGCAGTCCTGCGCCAGCGCCAACGCCCGCTCACCCCCCGCCACCTCGCCGCCGAAACCGATGACGAAAGTGCGCCCGCCGAAGGCATGCACATAGGGAGCCGCGGCGCGCACCCATTCCACAAAGCGGCGCGTCGGTTCGTCGTGATTCATTCGGCGTTCCATTGCAGGCGGCACCAGGGAAGGCAAAAAAAATCGCGTAGCGTGACGGCCCGGAGTGACATAAACCGACGCCTTTGCCGCGTATCCGCTCCGCAATCTTGGGCGAGCGATAAAAACTTGGGCGAGCGATCATAACCCACGGTATGGGTTCGGCCGGTTCCGGTCCACCGCAATGGCCTCACCTAAAATCCCCCGCATGGGCCTGTAGCGCCGCCAGGGCCGCGATACCCGCCGACTCGGCGCGCAGAATTCGCGGGCCAAGGCCAACCGCCGCAAAACGCGCTGCCTCGGCCGCTCCGAGTTCCGCCTCGCTCCAGCCACCTTCCGGGCCCACCAGCAGAACCAGTTCCCGGGTTTCGCGGTCGAGGGCGCATAGCGACCTCGGGCTGCCCGGAGCCAGGATCAATCGGGCGGCCTCTTCGGTACCGCCCAGAGCGCCGAGAAAACTCATCATCCGTGTCAGCGGCGCCACCTCGGGCACCAGGTTGCGGCCACACTGCTCGCACGCCGCGATCACCACCTGCCGCAGATGCTCGACGCGGCGCGTTGCCCGTTCCCCGCTCAAACGCACCACCGTGCGTTCAGTCTCCAGAGGAACGATGCGGGTGACGCCCAGTTCCACAGCCTTCTGCACCAGCCAGTCCATCTTGTCGCCGGCGAGCAAGGCCTGTACCAAAACGGTCCGCAGCGGCGATTCCCGGGAAACCGGATCATGGCCATCGAGTTCAACGCGCACGTCGCTTGCGCCGCCGATCGCGCCGATGCGTCCGAACCACTCCCCGCCGGAGCCGTCGAACAACACCAACTCGTCGCCGACACCGAGCCGCAGCACACGCACGGCGTGATGGGCCACCGCCGCCGGCAGGCTGAATGGTCGGCCCGCCGCTATGGGCTGGGGACAGAAGAAGCGCGGGGGCATCATGATATTATAAGGCCCGGTATTAATTTGTCGTGGGGCGCGCCATGGTCAGTCTCGCTACTCCGATCTGCGATTTTGGCTGGAAGGCGGTGGATTTTGATCTTCCCGGCGTCGATGGCAAGCGCTACAGCCTGGAATCCGCCTGTGGCCCCAAGGGCCTGCTGATCATGTTCATCTGCAATCACTGCCCTTACGTCAAGGCGGTGATCCATCGCATCGTGCGCGACGTTCGGGAACTGCAGGGGCACGGCATTGCGGCCATCGGCATCATGTCCAACGACCCTGCAGACTATCCCGAAGATTCCTTCGACAACATGCAGCGGGTCGCGCGCGAGTTCGCGTTTCCTTTCCCCTATGTGATCGACGAATCCCAGGAAGTGGCCAAAGCCTACGGCGCGGTGTGTACGCCGGACTTCTTCGGGTTCAACGCCCGCCTGGAACTGCAGTATCGGGGGCGCCTGGACGCCTCGCGCAAAGAGACCGCTCCGGCGGACTCCCGCCGTGACCTGTTCGAAGCGATGGTCGAGGTTGCCCGGACCGGCGAGGGCCCACGCGAACAGATCCCGAGCATGGGCTGCTCCATCAAGTGGAAAAACAGCTAGGCCGCAACCCGCACAAGCTATCGCCGCAACTGGCGGCGCTCGTCCAGACAGTACGTGAGGTCGCCCAGGGGGTGATCATGCCCCGCTACCTGATGGCGGTGCGCAGCCGCAAGGCCGACGGCAGTTTCCTTACCGAAGTGGACCTTCGCGCCCAGCGCGCACTGGCCCGCAGCCTAACGCGCATTCTGCACTGCCCCGTGCTGGGCGAAGAAATGAGCCACGATCGCCAGTTGGAACTGTGGGACGACGGCGAGGCCGGCCTGTGGTGTATCGACCCCATCGACGGCACCACCAATTTCGCCAACGGCATTCCCTTCTTCGCCGTCAGCGTTGCGCTGCTGAGGGACCGGCGCAGCCAAATGGGCGTGGTGTACAACCCGGCGACGGACGAGGCGTTTTACGCCGAACGCGGGCATGGCAGTTTCCTCAACGGCGTGCAGTTGCCGCTCAGGCCCGCGGCGATGGAGTTGCGGGACTGCGTGGCGGGGGTCGATTTCAAGCGTATTTCCGCTGCGCTGGGTGACCGCCTCGCAACCGATCCGCCTTTCCACTCCCAGCGCAACTTCGGCTGCAGCACTCTCGAATGGTGTTACGTCGCCTCGGCCCGCCTCGACGTTTACCTCCACGGCGGCCAGATGTTGTGGGATTACGCCGCCGGCCGCCTCATCCTGGAAGAAGCCGGCGGACGCATGGCCAGCCTCACCAACGACGATTTCGACGGCGAAGACGTGTGGAAGCGCTCGGTCATGGCCGCCGCGACCCCCGGCCTGTTCTCTCTGTGGCACGAGTGGATCCACGCTCACCGCTAACTGCAAAGGCAGCGGAGCCCGGCGGCGCACGCGCCCCGAGCTTCCGTTTCAGCGGCGTTTCAGTTCGATGACGGCGTTCCCTCCCGCGGGAACAGAGCGGGACGCCATCAGTTCCAGCGCCCGGGCAAACTCCCCCTGCAACCGCCGCATGGTGTCATCCGCGGCGCGACTGAAATACACCGCGTCGTAGCCCACCGGATCGTCCAATGCAGCGCGCTCCCGCGGACTGAAGTGCTGCCAGCAAATGTCGATTTCGCGCCGCGCTTCCGAATGAACGAAGTTGAATTCCGCCGCCTCGACAATGGCCAGGTACTGCATGCTGCGGATGGGCACGAAGACGGCGCGGTCGGCCTGGCGCGACAGCAGAATCCGCGTCAGGTTGTACGTTCGGGCGGGCATGGTGCGGCGCGAACGCTGCAATTCATCACCGCGGTAAAACGTCTCGCGCTGGCGCACGCCGCCTCCGGGATCTCAGATCGACCGCGCCGCGACCCGGACATCGTCCGACGCTTGCTCCGGCCCTTCGCCCACTGCGGCGGCGATCAAAGAGGCCCCCTCGCTCAACAGGAAATCGCGAAACGCGCAGGCCACGGGGGAGAGCCGCTTTTCCTTCAGATGGACCACGTACCAGCGCCGCATCACCGGCAGCCCGTCCATCCTGAGCCGTTTCAGCCGTCCGACAGACATTTCCAGCCCCACCGTGTGTTCGGACAGGAAAGCGATGCCCATGTTCGCCATCACCGACTGTTTGATGGTCTCATTGCCGCTCATTTCCAGCCAGGCGTGGGGCTCGATCCCCACTTCGGAAAAGAACAACTCCATCGCCGCCCGGGTGCCTGAACCCTGTTCACGGATGAGGAAGGTCTCGCCCGACAGGTCAGCGGGATCCACCCGCGTCTTCTGGCAGAGAGGATGGTCCGCGGCGGCAATCATGGTCAGCGGGTGCTCGGCGAACGCCTCGGCCGCGGTGGGAACGTCTTGCGGCGGGCGGCCCATCACGGCGAGGTCGATCTGGTTGTCCGCCAGTTGCTGAACGATCAGTTCCCGGTTGTGGACGGCCAGGCGCAGTTCCAATTCCGGGTAGCGCCGCCGAAACACGGCCAGCAAATTGGGCGCGAAGTATTTGGTGGTGCTGACAAAGCCGATGTTCAGCCGGCCCGAGCGCAGTCCCGCCAAGGCATCCAGCGCGGCCTCCGCATCACGCAACTGCTGGGCGATGAGCCGGGCATGGCGGGCCAGTTCCGAGCCAGCGGCAGTCAGGAAGATCTTCTTGCCGATCTGCTCGGTAAGAGGAGAACCGACCGTCTCTTCCAGTTGGCGCACCTGCATCGATACCGCCGGCTGGGTGAGATGCAACTCTTCGGCGGCGCGGGAAAAGGACAGATGGCGCCCCACCGCCTCGAACACCTTGAGTTGCCGCAAAGTCACGTTCCACATGGCGATGATTCAGCTCCGCTGTAATCCCACACCGCAACGGCGAAAAGATCATAAGGCCGATCTTATCATCCACATCAAAACATCTGACTTTGATTTATGGCTCTATCCGTCTAGACTTCGCAGCAATCGAACGCGGACCGCATTGCACTGCTAGGCGCCACGCTCGGTACGGGATGAGGAACGCCGAAACACGAACCGGCAGTTCCGCATAGAGGAGGCCCCGCGGCATCGATCCGGCCGCGGCTCATTGAGACTTAGGGAGGTATCGATGGCTGTCAAGACCTGGAACGCAGGTGTCAAAGAGTATCGCGGCACTTACTGGGAACCGGAATACAAGGTGCGGGACACGGACCTGCTGGCCGTGTTCAAGATCACACCCCAGCCGGGCGTGGACCGCGAAGAGGCCGCGGCGGCGGTGGCGGCGGAGTCTTCCACCGGCACCTGGACCACGGTGTGGACGGACCTCCTCACCGACCTTGATTACTACAAAGGCCGCGCCTACCGCATCGAGGACGTGCCCGGCGACGACACCTGCTTCTACGCCTTCATTGCCTACCCCATCGATCTGTTCGAAGAAGGGTCTGTGGTCAACGTCTTCACTTCCCTCGTCGGAACCGTGTTCGGCTTCAAGGCCGTGCGCGGGCTGCGCCTGGAGGATGTGCGCTTCCCCATCGCCTATGTCATGACCTGCGGCGGTCCGCCCCACGGCATCCAGGTCGAGCGCGACATCATGAACAAGTACGGCCGTCCGCTGCTGGGCTGCACCATCAAGCCCAAGCTCGGCCTTTCGGCAAAGAACTACGGCCGCGCGGTGTATGAGTGCCTGCGCGGCGGCCTGGACTTCACTAAGGACGACGAAAACGTCAACAGTCAGCCCTTCATGCGCTGGCGCCAGCGGTTCGACTTCGTCATGGAAGGCATCCACAAGGCGGAGAAGGAAACCGGCGAGCGCAAAGGCCACTACCTGAACGTGACCGCCCCGACGCCGGAAGAGATGTACAAGCGCGCCGAGTACGCCAAGGAAATCGGCGCGCCGATCATCATGCACGACTACATCACCGGCGGTTTCTGCGCCAACACCGGGCTGGCCAACTGGTGCCGGGACAACGGCGTTCTGTTGCACATCCACCGCGCCATGCACGCGGTGATCGACCGCAACCCGCACCACGGCATCCATTTCCGCGTGCTGGCCAAGATCCTGCGCCTGTCCGGCGGCGACCACCTGCACACCGGCACCGTGGTGGGCAAGCTGGAAGGCGACCGCGCCTCCACCATAGGCTGGATCGATCTGCTGCGCGAGCGCTACATCAAGGAAGACCGCAGCCGCGGCATCTTCTTCGATCAGGACTGGGGCTCGATGCCCGGCGTCTTCGCCGTGGCTTCCGGCGGCATCCACGTCTGGCACATGCCGGCGCTGGTGAACATCTTCGGTGACGACGCCGTGCTGCAGTTCGGCGGCGGCACGCTGGGCCACCCGTGGGGCAACGCCGCTGGCGCTGCAGCGAACCGCGTCGCGCTGGAAGCTTGCGTGGAAGCGCGCAACCAGGGCCGGCAACTGGAGAAGGAAGGGAAGGAAATCCTTACCCAAGCCGCCGCCTCCAGCCCGGAACTGAAAGTCGCCAAGGAAACTTGGAAAGAGATCAAGTTCGAGTTCGACACGGTGGACAAGCTGGACGTGGCCCACAAGTAAGGCTGCGACGACCGAACACCAGTCTTCACCGGGAGGCGCGCGAAGCGCGCCTTGCCCTCCGTCGAAACCCCATTCTTAGGAAGCCGAAATGAGCGAAATGCAAGACTACCAATCCCGCCTCAGCGACCCCGCCAGCCGCAAGTTCGAGACGTTCTCCTACCTGCCGGCCATGAGCGACGAAAACATCAAGAAACAGGTGGCCTACCTGGTGAATAAGGGCTGGAACCCCGCCATCGAGCACACCGAACCGGAAAACGCTTTCGACCACTACTGGTACATGTGGAAGCTGCCCATGTTCGGGGAGACCGACGTTGAACGGGTACTGGCAGAAGCCGCCTCCTGCCACAAGGCGAACCCGGATCACCATGTGCGGTTGGTGGGCTACGACAACTTCAAGCAGTCCCAGGGGGCTGCCATGGTGATCTACCGCGGCAAGACGGTGTAACTGCAAGGGTTCGGGCCCGGGCGCGGGCCCGACATGGTTTGAGACGCGGCCGCCGGCGCCTGACCGCCGGCCGCACCAGGGAGATATCCGTCGTGAGCAATGCCATCGAGCAGTACCGCATCGAGAAGGAACCTTACTACCGCGCC
>JBAWHH010000150.1:0-12246 GCA_049593715.1 Rhodocyclaceae bacterium | reverse complement strand
CTCGCTTCGCCCCACAGTACCCTAGAGGAGCTATATCTGCTGCAGAAGCTGGTCCGCGGCCTGGGTAGTGGCAACGTGGATTTCCGCTTGCGCCAATCGGATTTCGCCCTTGACGGCAAGCGCCGCGGCGCGCCATGGCTCGGCATGCGACTGGCAGAGATTGGTACTCTGGATCGCGTCCTCGTCGTCGGGAGCTTCCTCCGCAAGGACCATCCCCTGATCGCCCAACGCCTGCGGGGGGCAGCCAAAAAGGGCCTGCAACTGAATTTGGTCCATGCCTCGGCGGACGATCTCTTGATGCCCGTGAGGCATCGTGCCACGGTGGCTCCGGGTGCCTTCGTGAATCTGATGGCCCAGGTGGTCGTTGCGGCGGCAGAGATCAAGGGCGTTTCGATCGAATCGGCTTTGCAGCCGCAAATCGCGGCGGTCGCCATCGGCAACGATGCGCGGCGAATTGCGGAAAGCCTGACCTCCGGAACCAAGCCAGCGGTTTTTCTTGGCAACCTTGCGCAGAATCATCCCCAGGCGGCAATGCTGCACGTACTTGGCCTGGAATTGGCTCGCATCGTCGGGGGTTCGTTTGGTTTCCTCGGGGAGGCGGCGAATTCCGTGGGCGGCTACATCGCCGGCGCACTACCGGATGGCCCGTCGGACGGCCTGAGCGCTTCGGCGATGGTCAAGCAACCGCGCAAGGCTTATCTGGTGCTTCATGCAGATCCCGGGCTCGATTGTTTCGACCCCGTGGCGACACGGGCTGCTCTGCGGTCTGCTGAAAGCGTCATCGTGATGTCGGCGTTCAAGACCGAGGATCTGGAATACGCAGACTGCCTGCTGCCGGTTTCGCCTTTTACTGAAACCGCGGGCACCTTCGTCAATACCGAAGGCCGGATTCAGTCCTTCAACGGCGTGGTGAAGTCGCTCGCTGATGCTCGTCCGGCGTGGAAAGTGTTCCGAGTTCTCGGCAACATGCTGGGCTTGCCCGGTTTCGATTTCGAGACCATCGAGGCGGTTCGGGCGGAGGTGCTGGCGAGCGAACCAAATGCGTTTTCAGCGCGGACCGACAACGCGGTCGACGGCATCGACATTGACCTGGGCTTGGGGCCAAAGGGGCTGCAGAGAGTTCCCGATGTGCCCGCCTACGCCGCCGATCCCTTGGTACGTCGGGCGCCCTCGCTGCAAAAGACCCGCGACGCCCTTCCGGTCGCCGCGGCGATGAATGGGGAGCAGGCCCTCAGTCTGGGGCTCTCGGCTGGCGATCCGGTCGTGGTTCGCCTGGGAAGCGGTGAGGCAAGACTGCTGGTCGCCGTCGACGAGACGGTTCCTCCAGGGTGCGTCAAAGTAGCCGCAGCCCTGATGGCTACCGCCAACCTGGGTCCGATGTTCGGGATCGTCACCGTGGAGCGTGCTTGATGGAAAGCTCCGTCCTGTTCTTCTTCCAATGGCTCTGGGGCCCATTGTGGGGCCCGACTTGGGAGATCCTGGAGCCGGTCTGGCCAGGTATTTGGGCATTGATCAAAATCATTGCCCTGCTTCTGCCGCTCATTACGGCGGTCGCCTACTTGCCGCTGCTGGAGCGCAAGGTCATCGCCTACATGCACGTACGCCTTGGGCCGAATCGCGTTGGCCCCAAAGGTCTGCTGCAGCCGATTGCCGATGCGCTGAAGCTGATGTTCAAAGAAATCATTATTCCGGCCAGCGCCAACAAGGTGCTGTTCGTGCTTGCGCCGGTGTTGTCGCTGGCTCCGGCGTTGGTCGCCTGGGCGGTGGTTCCGTTTTCGGGTGACCTCGTCGTCGCCAACATCGACGCCTCCCTGCTTTACGTCATGGCGGTCACATCCATGGGCGTGTATGGGGTGATCCTGGCGGGATGGGCGTCGAACTCTAAATACGCCTTCCTCGGCGCAATGCGTTCCGCCGCGCAGATTGTTTCGTATGAGATCGCGATGGGTTTCGCCCTCGTGTGCGTACTGATGGTGTCCCAAAGCGTGAATCTGGTGGACATCGTCAACGGACAGAGCAAAGGATGGTTCGCGCAGCACGGTATCGGGGTGCTGTCGTGGAACTGGCTGCCGCTACTGCCCATGTTTTTGGTCTATTTCATCTCTGGCGTCGCCGAGACCAATCGTGCCCCGTTCGACGTCGTCGAAGGCGAGTCGGAAATCGTTGCCGGGCACATGGTCGAATATTCGGGCATGGGATTCGCGGTCTTTTTCCTTGCCGAGTACGCGAACATGATCTTGGTCTCGACACTGGCGACGGCGATGTTCCTCGGCGGATGGTTATCCCCGGTCGGCTTCTTGCCTGACAGTGTCTTCTGGTTCCTGGCCAAAGTCCTTGTACTGCTGATTCTGTTCTTGTGGTTCCGGGCGACCTTTCCCCGCTACCGTTACGACCAGATCATGCGGCTTGGCTGGAAAGTCTTCATTCCCCTGACCCTGGTTTGGCTGGTAGTGGTTGGCGTCTGGATGATGACCCCGTTCTCGATCTGGGACTAGGAGGCCGACTTTGGGTTCGATGAGGGATTTATTCGGAAGCCTGCTCCTGAAGGAACTCTTCAAGGGAATGGGGGTTACGGGGCGCTATTTCTTTTCGCGCAAGATCACGATCCAGTATCCGGAAGAAAAGACGCCGCAGAGTCCTCGCTTCCGGGGGCTCCATGCGTTGCGCCGTTACCCGAACGGAGAAGAGCGCTGCATCGCGTGCAAACTGTGCGAGGCTGTTTGCCCCGCGCTAGCCATCACCATCGAATCCGAACAGCGAGACGATGGCTCGCGGCGCACGACGCGCTACGACATCGATCTGGTGAAGTGCATTTATTGCGGTTTCTGCGAAGAAGCCTGCCCGGTCGACGCAATCGTGGAGACACGCATTCTGGAGTTCCATGGTGAGCAGCGGGGCGACCTGTACTACACCAAACAGATGTTGCTGGCGGTCGGTGACAAATACGAAGAACAGATCGCCGAGGATCGCGAGGCGGACTCGAAATACCGCTGAGGGACTCGCAGTTGGTTAGGGAGGCGCGGGGTTCCCCTCGCGCGGGTGGGCACTGAAAGGCTCCAATGGCGTTCACGACTTTTGTCTTCTACTTGCTATCGCTGATCCTTCTGGTTGCGGGGATCCGGGTCATCACTGCCCGCAATCCGGTGCATGCCGCCATGTTCCTGGTGCTGGCGTTTTTCACGGCCGGCGGCCTGTGGCTACTGCTCCGCGCCGAGTTTCTCGCCATTGCATTGGTGCTGGTGTATGTCGGGGCAGTGATGGTTCTATTCCTGTTCGTGGTCATGATGCTCGACATCAATCTTGAGCGTCTCCGGCAGGGGTTCTGGGCCAATCTGGTGCCTGGGCTCATTGTCGGTGGCTTGATGTTGGTAGAGATGATTACTGTGCTTGGGGCCCGTTATTTCGGAGCGGAGACGATGCCGGCACCACCGCCAGTGCCGCCGGGCTACAGCAATACCAAGGAATTGGGGCGGTTGATCTACACCGACTATGTCTACCCGTTCGAGTTGGCTTCGGTGATCCTACTGGTCGCGATCATTGCGGCGATTGCGTTGACCATGCGCAAGCGCAAAGATACGAAGCAGATGGATCCTGCCAGGCAAGTAGCAGTTACCCGCAAAGACAGAATTCGCCTCGTGTCGATGAAGGCGGATAAGGAATAGCAGTCCAAGGGACGGAGCGAGGGAGAATACGTGGTTCCACTGTCGCATTATCTGGTTTTGGGGGCAGTCCTGTTCGCCATCAGCATCGTTGGGATCTTCCTTAACCGCAAGAATCTCATTGTTTTGCTGATGGCCATCGAGTTGATGCTGCTTGCAGTCAACACGAATTTCATCGCGTTCTCCTATTTCCTCGGCGATACCGCCGGGCAGATTTTCGTTTTCTTCATTCTGACCGTTGCTGCGGCGGAATCTGCCATCGGGCTCGCCATCTTGGTCGTTCTGTTCCGCAATCTGAACACGATCCACGTGGATGATCTCGACAGCCTGAAGGGTTGATCGCACATGAAAGCCCTTTATCTACTCGTTCCTTTGGCTCCCCTAATTGGTGCCGTCATCGCCGGTTTGTTCGGCAACGCCATTGGTCGCGTCGGTGCCCATCGGGTGACGATCGCGGGTGTCGCGGTCTCGTTGCTTCTTTCCTGCATCATCTATCTCGACGTTAGAGCGGGCCACACTTTCAACGGTTCTGTCTATACGTGGGCGACCTCCGGAGGAATGCGGTTCGAGATCGGCTTTCTCATCGATCAACTCACCGTGACGATGATGCTGGTAGTCAACTTTGTGTCGCTGATGGTGCACATTTACACCATCGGCTACATGGCCGAGGATCCTGGCTACCAGCGCTTCTTCAGCTATATCGCCTTGTTCACGTTTTCCATGCTCATGCTGGTCATGGCGAACAATTTCCTTCAGTTGTTCTTCGGCTGGGAAGCCGTGGGGCTGGTTTCCTATCTGCTGATTGGCTTCTGGTACACGCGGCCGACCGCTATCTACGCCAATCTCAAGGCGTTTCTGGTGAACCGGGTCGGCGACTTCGGTTTTCTGCTAGGGATAGGCCTGATTGCGGCTTACGCTGGAAGCCTGGACTACGCGGAAGTCTTTGCCAAAGGCAAAGATTTGGCTGCGGCGAACGCCGAATTTTTCCCCGGCAACCCCACGCTGATCACCGTAGCCTGCATTTGCCTGTTCATCGGGGCGATGGGGAAATCCGCGCAGTTTCCGCTCCACGTCTGGCTACCTGATTCCATGGAAGGCCCGACGCCGATCTCCGCGCTGATCCATGCCGCGACGATGGTGACGGCGGGCATTTTCATGGTGGCGCGCATGTCGCCGCTGTTCGAGCTATCTGATGCGGCGCTGTCGTTCGTGATGGCCATCGGCGCGATCACCGCGTTTTTCATGGCCTTGATCGCCATCGTCCAGACTGACATCAAGCGCGTGGTCGCTTACTCAACCCTGTCGCAACTCGGCTACATGACGGTTGCGCTCGGTGCATCCGCCTACTCGGCGGCGATTTTTCACTTGATGACCCATGCCTTTTTCAAGGCGGTGCTTTTCCTCGGCGCAGGGTCGGTGATCATCGCGATGCACCACGAGCAGGACATGACGAAGATGGGGGGGCTGCGACGCTACATGCCAATCACCTATCTCACGGTGGTCATGGGTGCGCTTGCCAATGCGGGAGTGCTCGGGTTTGCCGGTTTCTTCTCCAAAGACAGCATTATCGAGGCGGTGCATTTCAGCACCACGCCAGGAGCTTCGCTGGCGTATTTGTCCTTGGTCTTGGGCGTGTTCGTCACCGCTTTCTACACCTTCCGCATGGTTTTCATGACTTTCCATGGCGCCGAGCGCTTTCGGGAGCAGACCGCCAGCCACCACGAAGGCGACCATCATGGCGGGCACGGACCGGTTGAGCCCCAAGAGTCGCCTCGCGTCGTCACCCTCCCGCTAATCCTTCTGGCTATTCCCTCTGTGTTGGCGGGCTACATTGTGGGGCCGATGCTGTTCGGCAGCTACTTTGGTTCCTCGATCTACACTGCGCCGGAGCACGCCGGACTGGCGAGGATGGCACAAGAGTTCCACGGTGTTTGGGCCATGATGGGACATGCGCTGGGTACTCTGCCTTTCTGGTTCTCTGTCGCCGGCATTGCATCTGCCGCGTACCTGTATCTGGTTCGCCCGGATCTGCCAGGCAAGATCAAAGAAGCCTCCGGCGTCTTGGCGAGAATCCTGGAGCGGAAATATGGCTTCGACGAATTCAACGACTGGTTCTTCGCGGGCGGTGCCCGCGCCTTGGGCGCGAAACTGTGGAAGATCGGCGATCAGACCGTCATCGACGGCTGGGTCGTGAATGGTTCGGCGCGGATCGTGGGATGGGTTTCCCAGGTTTCGCGTCTCTTGCAATCGGGCTATATCCATCAGTACGCCTTCTCGATGATCTTCGGCGTCTTTGTGCTGCTTACTTTTTGGTACAGCCGCGGCTGAGTGACGAGTGGTTCGCCGCATTGCCGGCGGATGACGAAAGCTAGAAGAAATGACGAACTACCCATTCCTCAGCATGGCCATCTGGCTGCCCATCGTGGGCGGCCTGCTCGTACTCGCCACGGGGCCCGACCGCAACGCTGCCTTAGCGCGCAAAGTGGCCCTTGCGGTGGCGGTGCTGGGATTCTTCGTGACCTTGCCGCTCTACACCGGTTTCGATGTCGCCCTTGGGCGGATGCAGTTCGTCGAACTGGCCCCCTGGATCGAGCACTTCAGCATCAACTACCACCTGGGGGTGGACGGCATTTCCATGTGGTTCATCCTGCTCAACAGTTTCATCACCGTGATCGTCGTCATCGCCGGCTGGCAGGTCATCACCACCCGGGTCGCCCAGTACATGGCGGCATTCCTGATCATGTCTGGCTTGATGAACGGCGTGTTCTCTTCGCTGGACGCCGTTTTGTTCTACGTGTTCTTCGAGTCCTCCCTGATTCCGCTCTATCTCATCGTGGGTGTGTGGGGTGGCCCGAACCGGGTATATGCGGCGCTCAAGTTTTTCCTCTACACGCTGCTTGGCTCGCTCCTCTTGCTCGTCGCCATTCTCTATCTCTTCACCGCGGCGAATGGCAGCTTCAGCATTCTCGACTGGCACGCTGTCAAGATTTCGTTGCCCGTGCAGATTCTGATCTTTGTCGGCTTCATGGTGGCGTTCGCGGTAAAAGTGCCGATGTGGCCGGTGCACACCTGGCTGCCGGATGCCCACGTCGAGGCGCCTACGGGCGGATCGGTGGTACTCGCGGCCATCACGCTCAAACTGGGGGCGTACGGTTTCATCCGGTTCTCGCTGCCGATTGCTCCGGATGCCAGCCACGCGCTTGCCCCGGTGGTCATCATTCTGTCGCTCATCGCTGTGGTCTACATTGGCTTCGTCGCCCTGGTGCAGACGGACATGAAGAAGCTGATCGCCTATTCCTCTGTGGCGCACATGGGTTTCGTGACCCTGGGTTTCTTCATCTTCAACCCGCTCGGTATGGAAGGGGCGCTGGTGCAGATGATTTCCCACGGCTTTGTCTCTGGGGCGATGTTCCTTTGCGTCGGCGTCATGTACGACCGCATGCACTCGCGCCAGATTGCGGATTACGGCGGCGTGGTGAACACCATGCCCAAGTTCGCGGCCTTCTTCATGCTATTCGCCATGGCCAACGCCGGCCTACCTGCAACCTCGGGGTTCGTCGGCGAGTTCATGGTCGTCCTTGGGGCCATCAAGGCGAATTTCTGGGTTGGCTTCGCCGCCGCAACGACGCTCATCCTTGGTGCTGCGTACACTCTTTGGATGTACAAGCGTGTCGTTTTCGGCGTGGTGGGCAACGACCACGTTGCCAAACTCGAAGATATCAACCAGAGAGAATTCCTGTTCCTCGCGCTGCTGGCGTTCTGCGTGCTGGCGATGGGCGTCTATCCCCACCCATTTACCGAGGTGATGCACGCATCGGTGAACGATTTGCTGAAGCACGTTGCAGCCGGCAAGCTGTGACTTGCGCCTGAACCGCAACACGGTGCCTACATGAACTTCGTTATTCCCAGTCTGTATCCTGCCGCGGCAGAGGTCTTCATCCTGGCGATGGCTTGCGCCTTGCTCCTGGCGGACCTGTTCGTCGGGCCGAAACGTCGCGGGACTGCGTACGTCTTGGCGCAGTCCGCTTTGGCGGGATGTGCCGTGATTACCGTGGTGACCGACACGACGCTGCTCGGTACGATTGGGGGCGTCCTCGATCAAGTGCCCGTGGTGGGGCACTCCCTGGCCGTGTTGTTCGTTTCCGCCTTTTCGCGGTTTTCCGCGGATGGGGTTGCCGTCACCTTCAGCGGCATGTTCATCGACGATCTGCTGGGGGACTTCCTGAAACTGGTCACTTACTTCGCCGTAATGGTGACCCTGGTCTATGGCCGCGCATATCTCAAGGCCCGCAATCTGGAGAAGGGCGAGTTCTATGTTCTGACCTTGTTCAGCACGCTCGGGATGATGGTGATGATCTCCGCCAACCATCTCCTGACGGTCTACATGGGTCTGGAGCTATTGTCGTTATCGCTTTACGCCATGGTCGCGCTGGATAGAGACTCTGCGCGGGCGACGGAAGCGGCGATGAAATACTTCGTCCTCGGCGCGCTGGCATCTGGCCTCCTTCTTTATGGTATGTCCATGGTTTACGGAGCGACGGGGACCCTGGATATTTCCCGCATCGCACAGGTCTTGTTCCACGAAGCTGCGGCACCGAAGGCGGCCCTGGAATTCGGCCTGGTATTCATCGTGGCCGGAATTGCGTTCAAACTGGGGGTCGTCCCGTTCCACATGTGGATCCCGGACGTCTATCATGGCGCGCCGACCGCGGTGACCCTGTTCATCGGGGGGGCCCCGAAACTCGCCGCGTTTGCCATGGCGATACGGCTGCTGGTGGGGGGGCTGCTGGATTTGGCCGAGCAGTGGCAGACCATGCTGCTGATCCTCGCAGTTGCGTCTATCGGTTTGGGTAACGTGGCCGCCATCGCCCAGACCAATCTCAAGCGGATGCTGGCCTACTCCGCGATCTCTCACATGGGCTTCATGCTGCTGGGCCTGCTGTCGGGGGTTCTGGCCGGTGGCGATCGCCACCTGATGATCAACGCCTACGGCTCAGCGATGTTCTACGCCGTGACCTACGTGCTGATGAGCTTGGCCGCCTTCGGCATGATTCTCCTGATGTCGCGGGCCGGTTTCGAGGCGGAAGAGCTGGACGATTTCAAGGGCCTCAACCAGCGTAGCCCCTGGTTTGCCGTGGTGATGCTAATGGTCATGTTCTCGATGGCCGGCATTCCGTTCTTCGTCGGCTTTTTCGCCAAGTTCTCGGTGTTGCAGGCAGTGGTGGCTGCGGGCAACGTGCCGCTGGCCGTCTTCGCGGTGCTGTTTTCCCTGATCGGCGCTTTCTACTACCTGCGCGTAGTCAAGCTCATGTACTTTGATGAGCCGACCGACTCCACGCCGATCCAGGTGGCGATGGACATGCGGGTGTTGATTTCGGCCAACGGGTTGTTGATCGCGGCTATTGGGATCATGCCGCAGGCCCTCATGTCACTCTGCGTTTTTGCCCTCTTGCGCTCCTTCTGAGCAACCCAACCGCCACAAGCGGCGGAAGGTTGTCGTAAAGAAACCAAGGCTTTACAGAACGTTTTCTTGAGAGATTCGCCGCGGGTGGGATCCCGCGGCGGACTGTGCGCGGATCACGCGGCTTTCGAGTAGCGCTCCTTCGCCATCCGCGCGTCCCGCGCCTCCTGCTCCGAATAGGCCGTCCCCGACCACAACATTTCGTAAGCGATTTCTTCGTTGCCGTTTTCGCACAACGCCAGGACATCGCGAAACAGCGGTTGAAAGGTTGGGCTGCGGTGAGATGCCTCGTGCTCGGCGAATGACCGCCAGAAGGTGACGATCAGCGCCTCCCGCTGTTTGTACTGGTTTTCAAGCGCTTGTCCGATGTTGGAGCCTTCATTGGAAATCTGCCCGGCGTTGAGCAGGACGAAGCCGCCGACGAAGCCCGTCTCCGAATGGTAGGTCTTGACGTTTTCGCACAGCAGGGCAACCCTATCCTGTAGATCGTCGACGCTATACTCGGGCTTGATCACCACGCGATTCACCGTGACCACGCCGTCGTGGGGAAAGTTGGGAATCAGGCTGGACATGGGGCCGTTCTCCGTGTATCAGTAAGTGCTCATATAGATCCTTCGCCGCCCCCGAAAGTTCATTTGCCGACTGCGGTCGGCTCAGAGCTACTCCCATGTCGGACCACCACCTGAAAGAAGAAACGCTGGAAAGCCGCCCCGTATTCCAGGGCAGTCTCGTCAAAGTCTGGTCGGACCGGGTGCGCTTGCCCAACGGTGAAGAGGCGGGGCGGGAGTACATCCGCCACCCCGGAGCGGTAGCCGTCATTGCCCGTCTGGGAAATGGGAATCTGCTGTTCGAGCGCCAGTACCGGCATCCGCTGGGCCGGGTGATGCTCGAACTGCCCGCCGGGAAGATCGACCCCGGCGAGGATCTCCTCGCCTGCGCTCAGCGGGAACTGCGAGAAGAGACCGGCTATCTAGCGCGACGGTGGCGTTTGCTGGGCACGATCCATCCCTGCATCGGGTATTCCGACGAACATATCGACTTTTTTCTCGCCGATGACCTGCATCTGGTCGGCAGCGCGCTCGACGAAGGCGAGTTCATCGAACTGGTCGAGATGTCCCTGGAGGAGGCGATAGCCGCGGTCCTCGATGGCCGCATTACGGATGGAAAAACCGTGGCTGGGCTATTCTGGGTCAGTCAGGTGCTCGGCTCGAATCCGCCCCCTCGGTCGGTCAGGTAATGGCGAACGACCGCACGCGAGCCCGGTCTATCACTGCGTGCCGCACCGTGCTGAATGGAACGCGCCCGAACGCGGGGAGGTAAAGAATGCAGACTGGTGCCGACGCGGAATTGCCACTGATTGCGGATGACCATGGCGCCGAGAGGCTTCAGGCGCTCAACATCCTGTCCGAGGTCACGGCCAGCCTGGCGACCGATTCCGACGTCGAAGGGCTGTTGCAGCGCTTCCTCGCCACGATGGTCCGGCTGGCTGGTGCGTCCGCCGGGGCGGTCCGCATTCTGACGGCAGACGGAACCCACCTGCGGCTCATTGGGTCCCTCGGCTTGCCACCCGATGCCGTCGAGCGGGAGAACCTCGTCGGCCTCGACTGCACCCACTGCGGCGCTGCCCTGCAGAAGGATCACGTCCTGCGCGCCGTGGACGTCAAGATCTGCGCCGAACACACCGGGCTGAGCTTCTTCCGCGAAGACTGCCGCGCCATGGTCGTGGTCCCGCTGCAATTTCGCGGCCGCATCCTCGGCGTTTACAACCTGTATCTGCGCGAGCGCCAGGACGTGCCGGACGAACTCGCACTGCTGTTCCGAACCATTGGCGAGCACCTCGGCATGGCGCTGGAAAACGTCCGGCTGGAACGCGAAACGCTGCGCATCGCCATGATGAAAGAGCGCCAGATGATGGCCAACGAAGTCCATGACTCGCTGGCCCAGACCCTCGCCTACATGAAAATGCGCCTGTCCCTGATGCAGGACGCGATGGACGATCAGGATACGGATCGCGCCTGCGCCTACGCCATGGACGTGAAGAACGCGGTGGACGAGGCCTACTCCGGGCTGCGTGATCTACTCTCCCATTTCCGCAAGCGCATGGATCCGCTGGGCCTGCTTCACGCCCTCGAAAATCTCGTGGACGAGTTTCGCGACCGAACCGGCATCACCATCGAATACTGCAATCACGTCCTCGATCTCGATCTGACGGTCGACCAGGAAATGCAGGCGTTCCACATCATCCAGGAAGCTCTGGCCAACGTGATGCGCCATTCCGGCGCCACCGCGGTCAAGCTGACACTGGAACAATGCAGTGACGCTTACCAGGTCACCGTCGACGACAACGGCCACGGTCTTCTGCCGGAAGGCAGCACCAGCCGCAGCCCGGAAGATCAAGCCAACCCGCGGCAACACTTGGGCCTGACGATCATGCGGGAACGGGCGGAGCGCATGGGCGGACGGGTCGAGATCGCGAACCTGGAGGAAGGCGGCGCGCAGGTGAGGCTGGTGATCCCCGTGCCGCGGCGGCGGAAGAAGGCGACATGACCAAGCCGATCCGTGTCGTGATCGTCGACGACCACACCCTCTTCCGCAAGGGGCTGGCGGAACTGTTGGAGCAAAGCGCCAGGATCTCCGTGGTCGGCATCAGCGGCAACGGTGATGACGCGCTTGATCTGCTCAGATCGGCGCAGCCCGACGCCATGATCATCGACCTGAACATGCCGCCCCAGGGGGGGCTTCAATTCCTCCGCGGCTTGCGGGCCGAGGGCTGGAAAGGTGCTCCCCTCATTCTTACGGTGAGCGACGACGAAGACGATCTCGCCAGCGCCCTGCGCTTCGGCGCCAAAGGTTATCTGCTCAAGGACATGGAGCCCGACGAAGTGGTGGACGCGGTGTGCCGCGCAGTTGCCGGTGAAACCGTGGTTGCCCCGGCGATGACGCTCAAGATGGTCAAGCTGCTGCAATCCGGTGGTCAGTCGCGGGCGGAAGAAAACCCGTTGAAGGCCCTCACCGCGCGGGAGAAAGAAATCCTCCAGTTTCTCGCCCTGGGCATGTCCAACAAGGCGATCGCTCGGGAACTGGAGATTTCCCACGACACTGTGAAGCTCCACGTGCGCCACATCC
>JBAWHH010000149.1:0-2381 GCA_049593715.1 Rhodocyclaceae bacterium | reverse complement strand
TCCCGCCGCGGAGATGAAGATGTGCAGCATCTCGGTGGAGCCGATGCCGTCGATGAGGTCGATGCCCGTTGTTTCCCGCCACAGCCGGCGCGTGGACGCCGGCAGCATTTCCCCCGCGCTGACGCATTTGCGCAGCGAACGCAGATCATAGGCCGGAACACGCTCCGCCATGGCCCGGTACGAGGTCGGCGCGGTGAAGCAGAGGGTGGCGCGATAGTCCTGGATCAGTTGCAGCAGGCCTGCGGCGTCGAGCTTTTCCGCCAGCACGGCGCTGGCGCCGAAGCGCAACGGAAACAACAGCAAGCCGCCGAGGCCGAAGGTGAAAGCAAACGGCGGCGTGCCGCAAAAAATGTCGTCCGGCTCCGGTTTGAGGATGGAGCGTGGAAAACAGTCGCAGATCGCCATCACGTCGCGGTGGAAATGCATGGTGCCCTTGGGCAGCCCGGTGGTGCCGGAGGTGAAGGCGATGAGGCAGATGTCGTCCGCCGCCGTATCGACGTTGGCGAACTCGGCCGGCGCGCCCGCCATGCGCGCTTCCAGGCCTTGCTCGGGATCGCGGAAAAACTCAATCTCACGCAAGCTGGGGCACTCCGGCAGGGCGCGATCCAGTTCCGCGGCAAGCTCCCGATCGCACAGGCAGTGGCTAATCTGCGCCTTGTTCACGACGTGAACGAGTTCCGCCGCGCGCAGCAGCGGCATGGTGGTGACGGCGATGGCCCCCGCCTTCATCACCGCCAGCCAGCAGGCGGCCATCATGGGCGTGTTGGCGCCGCGCAGCAGCACCCGGTTGCCGGGGACGAGGCCCATGTCCCGCACCAGAACGTGGGCGATGCGGCTGGCGCGATCGAGCAGGTCGCGGTAGGTCCACACGTCGCCGCCGAAATGCAGCGCCGGCCGCTCCCCGCCTCCCGCCGCAACAGCCTTGTCCAGCAGTTCGCCGGCGCAGTTGAGCCGTTCCGGGTAGTGCAGTTGCGGCAAATCGAAGATCAACTGCGGCCACTGTTCCCGCGCTGGCAGGCGGTCGCGGGCAAACGTGTCGACGTGGGCGGTGGCGGGCATGAAGGGACAGGCGAGGGCGGGCGAAGGTTATTCCCGCGTCCCTTGCTTGATCCTGGCGACGTGCTGCTTGAGGCTGCCCAACTGGCCATAGAGCTGGTGCCGGTCCTGCTCCTCCAGGCCATCGAAGAACTGCATGATCCAGTTTTCGTGTTCCCGCGCCATGGCGCCGAATACTTCCCGCCCTTTCTCGGTCAGTTTGACGATGTAGGCACGCCGGTCGCGCGGATTGTCCTCCCGCACCACCAGCCCCTCCTCCACCAGTTGGTCGGTGATACCCGTCACGTTGCCGCCGGTGACCATCATGCGCCGCGACAACTCGCCCATCTTCAGACCCTCGGGGTGGCGTTCCAGTTGGGCCATGAGGTCGAAGCGCGGCAAAGTGGTGTCGAAACTGGTGCGCAGCCGGCTGCGGATCAGCCCTTCGATCAGGCTTGAGCAAGTTAACAGCCGCAGCCACAGGCGCAGCGAATGGTGATCCGCTTTGGTCAGGCGGGTTTCGTGGTCCGATGGGATGGAAGACTTGCGCGGCTTCATTTCATGACCTCTCCGCCGGCGACGGCGATGGTTTGTCCGGTGATGGATTCGGAGCCCGGCAGGCACAGCCAAGCCACCGTATGGGCCACTTCTTCGGGCTTGATCAGGCGATGCTGGGGATTGAAACGGGTCAGCGCGGCGCGCGCTTCGTCTTCGCTGCGGCCGGTGCGCGCCACGATGCTGCGCACGGTGCGGGCAACGATGTCCGTCTCGGTGTAGCCGGGACACACGGCATTGACGGTGATGTTCTTCTCGGCGAATTCGATGGCCAGCGCCCGCGTCAGCCCCACCAGGCCATGCTTGGCGGCGCAATAGGCGGTCACGTACGGGTAGCCGGTGAGACCCGCCGTGCTGGCGATATTGACGATGCGGCCGAAGCCCTGGTGCAGCATGTCCGGGACCACGGCGTGGGTGCACAGATAGGCGCCGGTGAGATTGACGTCCAGCATGTGTTGCCACAGCGCTTCGCTGGTCTTGAGGAAAGGCGCGCTTTCCGCCTGGCCGGCGTTGTTGACCAGGATGGCCACTTCGCCAAACTTGGCGCGGGCGCGGGACAGCGAGCCGCCCACCGCCTCTTTTTCGCTCACGTCGGCGGCGAACGCCTGCACCCGCCCCCGCTTGTCGAGGGCTTTGACGGTTTGCTGCAGCGTCGCCAGGCTGCGGCCAATGAGGGTGACGCGGGCCCCGGCCGCCACCAGATCGTGGGCGATGGCAGCACCGATGCCGCGCCCGCCGCCGGTGACGACGGCGTGCATATCGTGCAGCGGCCCGTGTTCCCTGGGACTTGG
>JBAWHH010000148.1:0-7948 GCA_049593715.1 Rhodocyclaceae bacterium | reverse complement strand
GGTGCGGTCCATCACCTCGCAGCCGACCTCCTTTTCGAGGTTGCGCGCCTGGGACGGCGAAATCTCGTGGTCGACCAGGATGAGGTCGATCTGCTCAGATCGAGGAGCGGCAGCCTGCGCCGCATCGTCCAAGTCGGCCAGTTCGGGTTCGTTGTTCACAAAACGGCGAATCTCCTCGCGCTTGCCGACGCCCAGGTAGGCCGTCGTGTCGAAACTGGCGCGCTTCTGCATGAAGGTGTGGACGACGCCGACCCCCAATGTTTTTGCCAGTTCGCGCAGTTCGGCGATCGAAGCCTCGAACTCGGCGTCGCTCACGTCTGGCAGTTGCACGGCCGCCACGACGGCGCACTTGGGCTTCTCTTCGACTTCTATGGGCATTGATCGATTCGCTTGATTGAACGAGGCCAGATAGTACGCCCCGCGTAGAAGGCGCCGCTGCTTCATTGAGCGTGGCGAGGCAGAAACACCCTACGGGTGGGTTCGCTTCTCCCATCCGGCCGCTGCGACAAATTCGGTCATGCCCCTTGGTTCTTCCTCACGCTTTCGCCATCATGTCGGCCGTGCTGCGACCGCGCGTTCTAGAATGCCGTGCCCGATCCCTTTGTCGCCGCAATCGGCGAGAGCGTGAAAGCGAATTCCCGCGAGAAAAACGACCATGACTGCCGCCAACCATACTTTCAGTTTCGAATTCTTCCCGCCCCAGACACCGGAAGGCGTCGACAAGCTGCGCGCCACGCGGCGCCAGCTTGCCCAGCTCCGGCCGGCCTTCTTTTCCGTCACGTTCGGCGCCGGCGGATCGACGCGCGACCGGACGCTGGACACGGTGCTGGAGATCCAGCACGAAGGCTATGCCGCGGCGCCCCACCTTTCCTGCATCGGCTCGACGCGGGACAACGTGCGCGCCATCCTGCAGCGTTACCGCGAGGCAGGCATCCGCCGCGTCGTCGCGTTGCGCGGCGATCTGCCTTCGGGCATGGCCGACCCCGGCGAACTGCACCACGCCAACGAACTGGTGAGCTTCATCCGCGAGGAGACGGGGGACTGGTTCCATGTCGAGGTGGCGGCTTACCCCGAGTATCACCCCCAGGCGCGCAGCCCGCGGGACGACCTGCTGAATTTCAAGCGCAAGGTCGATGCCGGGGCCGATTCCGCCATTACCCAGTATTTCTACAACGCCGACGCCTATGAGCATTTCGTCGCCGAGGCCCGCCGGATGGGGGTCACCGTACCCATCGTTCCGGGCATCATGCCCATCTCCAATTTCAGCAAGATCGCGCGTTTTTCCGACGCCTGCGGGGCGGAGATTCCGCGCTGGGTGCGGCGCAAGTTCGAAAGCTTCGGCGACGACGCGGTCGCGGTGCGGGAGTTCGGCCTGGATGTGGTGGCGGAGCTTTGCCAGCGCCTGCTGGAGCGCGGCGCCCCAGGCCTGCATTTCTACACGCTGAATCAGGCCGGGCTGACCACCGCCATCTGGCAGCGGCTGGGGCTGGGAAGCTGACCGGGCGCGCCGCTCAGGCGCAGGTCGACATCGCCTGGGCCACGTCTGCCACCAGCGCGTCGACGTGCGCGGGGGTGGTGTCCCAGGCGCACATGAAACGCGCGCCGCCGAGGCCGATGAAGGTGTAGAAGAGCCAGCCGGCGGCGCGTAGCCGCGCCAGCGCCGGTTCCGGCAAAGCGGCGAAAACGGCGTTGGCCTGGGCCGGCAGCATCAGTGATACGCCGGGGATGGCCGCCAGCCGCCCGGCCAGTTCCCGCGCCATCGCGTTGGCGTGGGCGGCGTGGCGCAGCCAGGCGCCGTCCCGGAGCAAACCGAGCCAGGGTGCGGCGAGGAAGCGCATTTTGGAGGCGAGTTGTCCCGCCTGCTTGCAACGGTAGGCGAAGTCCTGGGCCAGTTCGCGGTCGAAGAACACCACGGCTTCGCCCACCGGCAGGCCCAGCTTGGTACCGCCGAGGGACAACACATCCACGCCCACCCGCCAGGTCAGGTCGGCGGGCGCCGCACCCAGGGCCGCAACGGCATTGGCGAAGCGGGCGCCATCCATGTGCAGGCGCAGGCCAAGGCGGCGCGCGGTTTCTCCGACGGATCGCAGTTCATCCACCGAGTAGAGCGTACCCAGTTCGGTGGATTGGGAGATCGTCAGCGCTTTCGGCTTGGGGTAATGGATGTCGCGGCGGCGGCAAACCAGCGCTTCCACCTCGGCGAGATCGACCTTGCCCAGATCGCCCCGCGCCGGGAGCAGCTTGGTGCCGTTGGAGAAGAACTCCGGCGCACCGCACTCGTCGGTCTCCACGTGGGCCAGTTCGTGGCAGACGATGCTGTGGTATGACTGGCACAGGGAGGCCAGGGCCAGGGAGTTGGCCGCCGTGCCGTTGAAGACGAAAAACACTTCGCAATCGGTTTCAAAGGTGGCGCGCAGCGCATCGCAAGCCTGGCGCGTCCATTCGTCGTCGCCGTAGGAGCGGACGCGGCCGCTGTTGGCTTCCATCAGGGCGGCGAGGGCTTCCGGGCAGATGCCCGCAGTGTTGTCGCTGGCGAATTCGGCACGCATCGGGTCTCTCTCCTCCGTCTACTGCCGCGCGGCTTGTGCCGGGATGCGGTCGATTTCCGCCACCGGCGCCGAACGCGGCACCAGCACCGAGAACACGGACCCACGCCCGGCGGCGGAGCGCAGCCGGAGCGGATGGCCCAGCAAATCAGCGACGCGCTTGGCGATGGCGAGCCCCAGGCCCATGCCTTTGCGCCGATCGCGGGCGGGATTGTTCAACTGGAAAAACTCTTCGAAGACGTATTCCTGCTGCTCCGGCGCGATGCCGATGCCCGAATCGCGTACCTCGATTTCCACGCCGGCGCGGCGCCAGCGCGCGAGAACCATCACTGCACCGCGGTCGGTGTAGTGGATAGCGTTGGCGAGCAAGCTGCGCAAGGTGCGCTGCAGAAGATCGGCATCGCTGCGCACCCAGTAGCCGCAAGGCCCCACGCGCAGGCTCAGCCCTTTGGCTGCGGCCACGGGGGCGAATTCGCCGGCAAGCTTGGCGAGCAGGGGCGCCAGGGGGAAATCCCGGTATTCCGGGCTGACCAGCCCGGCGTCCAGCCGGGAGATGTCCATCAGGGCCGCGAACTGGCCTTGTACCGTTTCGACGGACGAGGAAATCCCCCGGACGAGTTGGCGCTCTTCGCCTTCGCCCAGGCGCAGCGCGAGAGTCGCGCTGAGCAGACTCAACGACTGCAGAGGTTGGCGCAGGTCATGGCTGGCGGCGGTCAGAAAACGCGACTTGGCCGCGTCGGCGCGCTCCGCTTCCCTGTTCTTGCGCGTCAATCGCTGAACCAGGTCGGCGTTGGCAAGCCGGAGTTCGAAACTGCGGCGAATGGCCTCGTTGTAACCGCGGCCCGACTGCAGCAAGACCAGGGCGTAGATCGTCATGCCCACCACGCTCCAGGCCGCCGGCAGGGCACCGGCCAGCACCACCCAAAGCAACATCGGCAGCATCACCCCCGGCAGATAGGCATAGAACGCAGGAAGGAACGCGGCGTAGAGCAGCGGCGCGCCCGCGGACACGAGGAACAAGAAAGCGAAAACGAACATGCGGTGCGGCACCGATTCAACGGTGAACATCCAGCAGCCGACCGCGCCGATCAGCAGGCCGCCCAGTGCTGCCCGGGCGGCAAAACCTTGCCCCCAGCGGCGCGCTTCAGCGGCGCCGGGAGCGGAACGGAAGTATCTAGCGGCGAACCAGCGGCGTTCCAGCACGCTCGCGCAATAGGCCACCGCCCAGAGCAAGAGCTGCTCGCCGGGCACTTGCCCCCACAAGCCTGCCACCAGCGCCGGCGCCACGAAGACCAGGGCGGGAAACTGGTCGAGGTAGGTGCGCAGCAGCAGCGAAACCTGCTCCGCCGTGATCTGCTGATGCAGCAACCAGCGGCCGGTTGCGGGCGCGGTGGTTTGTGGCTGCGGATCAGTCATCGGCGACTCCTCAGCGGCGGCGATAGGCGACCAGCACGACACCGAGGATGACCAGGGCGGCACCGACCAACTGCACGGCGGAAACGGGTTCATCCAGCAGCCAGGCGCCAAAGAAGATCGTCGCCACCGGGCCGATGGTGCCGATCAGGCCGACGCGCTGGGCGCCGATGTGGCGAATGCCCGCGGAAATCATGAACGTCGGCAGCACGGTGGAGAATAGCGCCATCGCTATGGACAGGCCATACACTTCCCAGGGCAGCGCCAGCGCGCTGAGCGGCCGGGTCAGCACGAACTGCAACAGGACCGCGGCGGCGGACCAGATCATCGCCAGCGCGGTGAAGCGGGCGGCGCCCAGCTTTGCCGCCAAATGGCCGTTGCCCACCAGATAAACCGCGTAGGCCAGCGCGCTGCCGAACACCAGCGCGCCGCCCAGGATCACCTGCTGCTGGTCTCCACCCGCCCGCATGTCGTGGAAAAAGGCGAGCCCGATGCCGGCATAGGAGAGCACCAGCGCTGCCGCTTCGCGCTTGCCGATGCGCCGGCCGAAGACGAAGAAGGACAGGATCACCACCAGGGTCGGGTAGGCGTAAAGCACCACCCGCTCCAGGCCGGCGGTGATGTATTGCAGGCCGAGAAAATCCAGGTAGCTGGCGCCGTAGTAGCCGGCGATGCCAAGCCCGATCAGTTGCCAATGTTCGAGCCGGGTCAGGGGCGGATGGGTTCCTTTGCGGCTTTCGTTCCAGCCGACCGCCACATACACCGGCAGGGAAAAGGCCATGCGCAGCGCCAGCAGGGTGACGGCATCCACCCCATAGGGGTAGGCAAGCTTGATGAGGATGGCCTTGAAAGAAAAACCGATGGCGGCCAGGGCCGCCATCCATACACCAAGGGAAAAGCGCGATTCAGGCATCGAAACGGCCGGCCGGGACCCGGCACGGCGAAGAACGGAAACGGCGAGAAAGGAGACCCCGGCTGGCGAGTCCTACCTGCGCCCGCCAAACAACGAACCCAGCACGCCGCGCACAATCTCGCGGCCAACGCTGGAACCCACGGTGCGCGCCACACTTTTCGCCGCCGTCTGCACGATGCCGTCGTGCCGGCCGCCGCGCGGCCCGGTAGTGCCGAAGAGAATGCTGCCCAGCACGCTGGTGCCCGATTCTTCGCCGCCGCGTGGCTGGCTGCCGGCGGGCCCGGTGCGCGCTTCCTCCGGCTGCGTGGCAGCGGCGCGGCCTTTGAGCAGTTCGTAGGCGGATTCGCGATCCGCGACCTCTTCGTAATGGCCGTAGAGGACCGAGCCCCGGATCGCGCCATCGCGCTCGTCCGCCGTCAGCGGGCCGAGCCGCGAGGCCGGCGGGAAAACGAAAGCGCGCTCCACCACGCTCGGCCGGCCTTTCTCGTCGAGGAACGAAATCAGCGCCTCGCCGGTGCCGAGTTCGCTGATGGCGGTGGCGGCGTCGAAGGCCGGATTGGCGCGCATGGTCTCGGCGGCGGTCTTGACCGCTTTCTGGTCCCGCGGCGTGAAGGCGCGCAGGGCGTGCTGCACGCGGTTGCCGAGCTGGCCCAGCACGGTGTCCGGCACATCCAGCGGATTCTGGGTGACGAAATAGACGCCCACGCCCTTGGAGCGGATCAGCCGCACCACCTGCTCAATCTTCTGCAGCAGCGCCGCGGGGGCGTCGGCAAACAGCAAGTGGGCCTCGTCGAAGAAGAACACCATCTTCGGCTTCTCGGCGTCGCCCACTTCCGGCAGTTGTTCGAACAGTTCCGCCAGCAGCCACAGCAGGAAAGTGGAGTAGAGCTTGGGCGAGCCGTAGAGCTTGTCCGCCGCCAGGATGTTGATCACGCCGCGGCCATGCTCGTCGGTCTGCATCAGGTCGGCGATGTCCAGCATCGGCTCGCCGAAGAACTGGTCCCCGCCCTGTTCCTCCAGCGTCAGCAGACCGCGCTGGATGGCGCCGATGGAGGCCGCGGAGACGTTGCCGTATTCGGTGGTGAACTCCTTGGCGTTCTCGCCCACATGCTGGACCATGGCCCGGAGGTCTTTCAGATCCAGCAGCAACAGGCCTTTGTCGTCGGCGATCTTGAACACCAGTTGCAGCACGCCCGACTGGGTTTCGTTCAAGTTGAGCAGCCGCGCCAGCAGCAAGGGGCCCATGTCCGAAATCGTGGCGCGCACCGGGTGGCCGGCTTCGCCGAAGACGTCCCAGAACACCACCGGGCTGGCATAGGGAGTGAAATCCCCCAGGCCGAGCAGATCCAGGCGCTGCTGGAACTTAGGCGAAATTTCGCCCGCCGCCGCCATGCCCGACAGGTCGCCTTTCACGTCGGCCATGAATACCGGCACGCCGATGTAAGAGAACCGCTCCGCCAGGGACTGCAGCGTCACCGTCTTGCCCGTCCCCGTGGCCCCGGTAATGAGGCCGTGGCGGTTCGCCATCCCGGGCAGCAGCCCAAGGAACTGGTCGCCGGCCTTGGCGACGTAAAGCGGATCGAGCATGGTCGGACGCCTCTTGCGGATGGGAACGGAGCCGAAATCCTAGCATGGAGCGCCGCGGGGATCTCGCCGTTGGCGCGGCGCGGAGCGCCCTTCTCCAATGGGCAGCCCCGCCCCCGGCAGCCAGCCCCACGCAATAGCATGGCCGATCGCCCGGGCTATGCTTACGTCCTGAAAGATAGTAAGCTCCGGCGTTCCCGTAGCCCGCCAGGGCGCCGCGGGACTGCGAGGGAGAGAGAACAAAATGAAGGTTTTCGAACTAAGGGACGAGTGGTCTATCGACAGTCTGCAACTGGGCGAACGCCCGGTGCCCGAGCCCGGCCCCGGCCAGGTTCTGCTGCGCATGAAGGCCGCCGCCCTCAACTTCCGCGATCTGGTGGTGCCGCGGCGGGGTTACGGTGCCCTGACCGGCACGCTGCCCCTGATCCCCGTCTCGGACGGCGTGGGCGAAGTGGTGGCCTGCGGTCCCGGCGTGACCCGTGTCGCCATCGGCGACCGCGTGTGCCCGCTGTTTTTCCCCAACTTCATCTCCGGCCCGCCGACGGCGGAGCGCCTGAGCCGCGGCCTGGGCGGGCCGCTGGACGGCGTGATGGCCGAATACATGCTCGCCGACCAGCAGAGCGTCAGCCGCGTCCCTGCCCACCTCACGGACGAGCAGGCGGCGACGCTGCCCTGCGCCGCCCTGACGGCCTGGAGCGCCATCGTCACGTTCGGGCGCATCCATGCCGGGGATCGCGTGCTCATCCAGGGCACCGGCGGCGTATCGCTGTTCGCGCTGCAGTTCGCCAAGCTGCAGGGCGCCTACGTCACCGTGCTTTCCGGCAGCGACGACAAGCTGGTGCAGGCGCTGGCCCGGGGCGCCGACGACGGCATCAACTACAACTCTGTGCCGGAGTGGGGCAAGCTGGCGCGCGACCGCGCCGGCAACGGCGGCGTGGACCACGTGGTGGAAGTGGGCGGCGAGCAGACGCTCACCCAGTCGCTGCGCGCCCTGCGGGTGGGCGGCACCATCAGCCTGATCGGCGTGCTGTCCGGCGCCAATCCGGAACTCAAGCTCGGCCCGGTGGTCACGCGCCAGATCCGCCTGCAAGGCATCACCGTGGGCAACCGGGACGGCTTCGAGGCCATGGCCCGCGCCATCGCCCAGCACCGCCTGAACCCGGTCGTGGGCCGGGTCTTCGCCTTCGAAGAACTGCGCGCGGCGCTGGATTACCTCGGCAGCGGCACCCATTTCGGCAAGGTCTGCCTGCGCCATCCCAACTGACGGGCCCGGTACGGGGGATCGTTCCCCCGCAATCGTGCGCTGGTTCTCACCGCACCGCACAAACCAGCGTTCGGAACGGGCGCCCGGTTCAAGCTGGCGGTCGGCCCGGTCGTTAGGCTCGGTTGGGTAAACGTCCCCCTTTGCCAGAAACCGGCAGAAGCGGACGGATTTCACGAGTCGCCTCAATGCCGCCACGCCTTATCAAGCCAACGCCTGCCGCCCCTATTC
>JBAWHH010000147.1:0-7464 GCA_049593715.1 Rhodocyclaceae bacterium | reverse complement strand
CCCTGAATGTTGCCGGTATTGTTGAAGCTGTTGCCGGTGGTGTTGGTCGCCGTCAGGTTCAAGGCCCCGCCGCCGTCGACCACGCCGCTGTTGTCGATGCGCTGTGCTGTAACGGTCAGCGCCTCATCTCTGCCGCCGTTGCTGGCGTGCAGGGCGAACAGCTTGCCGCTGTTGCTGATGGCGGCGCCGCTGGCGAGCGTAAGCGCCCCGGCCGACTGGAGCGTTCCCTGATTGTCGACGGCACCGGAGAAGTTCAGGCTGCCATCGCTGCCGGCCACGGTCGACAGCAAAAACTGGGCAGAAACGCCAGCGTTGGTGAAGGTGGTGCCGGACACCGTGCTGCCGGTCGTGGCCTGCATGGCGCCAGCGTTGGTGAGCGCCGCGGCAGCGATGTTCAGGTTGTCAGCGAGAATCACGCCGGTGGACTGGTTGCTAGCGTCGAGCACATGGCCAGTGCTGCCCAGCACCATGCCGGCGCTGGCCTGCAGCGTGCCGCGATTGATCAACGTCGCCTGGGCGTCCGTGGCTTGCAGTTGCACCTGGTTGCGAGCGAGCAAGCTGCCGCTGTTGTCGATCTGATTGCTGGCCGACGCCGCAATGCTGCCGGCGGCTTTGACGCTGCCGCTCGCGCCGACCGTGATGTCGTCGGTGCCGCTGCCGCCCAGCGTCAGGTCGTTGCCGGCAAGCAGGCTGGCGTTGTTCAGGGTCAGTCCGCCGGCGCTGGCTACCAGTTCCAGATCGCGGTTGCCGGCGCCGGAATCGCCGCCGCTGTAGAGCGTCGCGCCGTTGTTGCCGATGGTCAGGGAAGCCATGTTCATCGCCAGCTTGCCGCCGGCACCCCAGGTCGGACCATCGATGCCGACCGCGCCGCTGGTGTTGACCAGATTGTCGCGCCCGGCAAAACGGGTAGCTGCGCTGCGCGACGTATCGCTCAGGCTGCCGGCGCTGAGAACGAGGTCTTGGCCGGCGGTGATCTTGCCGTCGCTCAAGGTGGCACCGGCCGCATTCTGCACGGCCATTGCGATATCGCGTTTTGCCGCCAGTTCGGCCGCGCTGCCACTGATGTCGAGGGCCGCCGCACCGGCGCTGCCCGGCCCGTTGTAGCTCAGTGAAATGTCTCGTTCAGCACCTATTTTGCTGTGAATTTCTAGCTTCCCGGCAGCGCTCAAGGTGAAATCGTCACCCGATGCGGCGGCCTCTCCCAGCATCCGAACCCCAACGCCGGCTTCCGTGGCTATCAGCCGAATCCGATTGGCGTACATACCGCCCAGTGCTGTCGAATCAACCGCAAAGAGAGGAATCGCCCCCGTTGCCGTGAGCGGCGTGGCGGCGCGTGTGTCGTGGTTGTAGCTGAAACTGCCGGCTGCCACTTGCACGTCCCTGGCGTTGATTTGCCCGTCGATTTTGATTGAGCGCGCCAAGAGATCGAGGACGTTCTGATTTCGGCCATCGAGCCCGGCGCCATTGACCAGGATGTCGCCCTGATTGACGAGAAAACCGGACAGGCTGCCATCACCGCCAAACGTGGGCACGCCGGTGGTTAGCGTGACGCGATCAGTATTGATGAATCCGCAACCGGTGCATGTAATACCCCAGGGGTTCGCCACAACGACATCGGCCTTGCGGCCGACAACTTCGGTATAGCCAGCCAGAGTCGACCGATTCGCGGCAACCACTTCATTGATGATGAGCCTGGCCTCATTCGTCAAATTCTGGTTCGGCACGATTTGCCCGCCCAGTTGCGACTGCATGGGGCCGGTACGGGTAATCGGTGAATTGTTGTTGAGGATCTGGCCAGTTCGCGCAACGTTGTAATGGGTGTACTGGTTGTGCGATACGCCCGCCCCATTCGTCGTTGCAATATCGACGACCTGAACTCCGTTGGGAGCGCTGAAAACCAGGGTGTTGCCCCTTGCCACAGCAGTCTGTGCCACTACCTCCGCTGGAATCAGCAATGGTGCAATCAGTGCGCCTGCTACCACGGCGGCAACCGTGCTGCTTCGCTTTCCGCGAGCGTGGGTCTTCTCCGATGCGGCAACAAACGTTCCGGTGCGATCATTCCAGATTGAGCGATAGATGCGGTTCATGATTTCTTTTCCTTACAACGAGAGATTCAGGCGCAGAAAGGCTGAATGACCTTCCTTTCGCATGAATTCGGGCTGGCGCACTGGATGAGCTGTGAAAAGATCAAGGCTGGCCTTGCCGATGCCGAGCGTAAAGCCCAGAGCCGCGCCGGTCAGTGAGCCATTGGGGACGCCCGTAACTTGGCTGTGCACATGCCCATGGTCAAGCGCGATATAAGGCCGGAACGTGCCTGACATTCCTCCAGCCAGATTGAAGGGCAGGTGGAGGGAAAGATCGTTGCGCCAGTAGTAACCCCTATCTCCGGCCAAGTTGTTTTGGACAAAGCCGCGTACGGTATAGATCCCGCCAATGCCTATCTGCTCGGAGCCGTACAGAACATCGTTTGCCCGTTGCCCGACTAGTGCCGAGTTAAACATCCAATCAAGACCGCCGGCTTTCACTGGCAACATGAAATTCAGACCGAATTTCCATTTCTCGAACTGGGCACGGGGTGCAACGCCCGGGAGGTGGTCGGCATCCTTAAGCGCGTTAAACAGCTTCAATCCCCGGGCATAGCCGAGATCCAGGGTTAGGGCGCCATTGGCAAAGCGGGTGGAGTACGAAGAATCGAGATCAATAGTTGACAGTCGTCGACTGCTCACCCCGAGAAGTACGTCTTCAAGATAGTTTTTCGAGTCCTTGGCGGTTACCGATGCCGCAAGGTTCCAGCGAACGCTCTGATTTCGAAACACCGTACGATCCATGCGTAGTGACATTTGCTCAGAGGTGCCGCGCGAATGCAGAACACTCCCGCTTGGAGCGGTAAAAGCACTGGTGTAAGCCGAGTTGCTCAATGCAACGATGAGCGTTGAGTAGCCGTAGGGAACGATGTAGTTGAGGCTGTTTGACCACGATGACGCGCCCCTATCGTCATAGGGAGTGGCGCGCCGATGCGTCAGGCTCACAAAATCGTTCAGGCCAAGCGGGTTGTCCCAAACGAAGTTGATTCCGGTCTGATCCCGACCTGTTGCTTTAGAGCCATGATTGTCATAGCTGATATTGGCGCGATAGGTACGAGTCGGCTGATTGCCGATAACAACGATGCTGTCGCCAGCTTTGCTGCCTGGCTGGATGTCGAATGTCGCATTGTTGGAAGCCAGGCGATTGATCTGGTCCAGAGCCTGCTCAAAGTCTCGCAAATTAAGGGGTTTCCCCACACTGCCTGGCGCGACATTGACGATGGAAATCGAATTCTTGCTCCCGTCCTCGATCAGTATTTTCTCGATACGCCCTTCAATGACCTGCACCTCCAGTACGCCGCCGGACAGATCCTGTTGCGGCAGGTATGCCCGAACGGTTACATGCCCCGCTTTGATGTAGGCGTTTGTCAGGTCAGCCAGCAGTTTCTCTATGTCATTGACGTCAAGGCAGCGGGAAGCATAACGCCCGGCAATTTCCCCGATGGTGGACGCAGACAGTAGGGTCGCCCCGCTGACTATGACTTCCCGAACGTCCCGGCAAGGCCCAGAGGGGCGTTCCTTCGGCTCAACCAGCGGCGCATCAAGCTGGGTTGGCGCCCGTTGCCTTTCGCGGTCGCGCCGCAATTGTTCTTGTTGCTGCAGTTGCTCTTCGCGCTGCAGTTGCTCAGCCTGACGCCGAGAACTCGATAGATCCTCTGGCGTCAATGTCTGCGCACCAACACTGGAAAGCATAACTAAACTGGCCAAAGCGCAGCACACTGGTACGGCAAGATGACGCTGAATCAGGGCTCCGAAGGACATCATTGGCCTCTTACGAATCGAAGTTTGGACACGGGGTCACCGAAGCTGCCCGGGATTTCCCCGCGGACGCAGATGACATAGGCAACTGGTGGCCGACTGAAAGCCGGCCGGCGCAAATCCCCCTGGATCAACACTGCAACCGCAGATCCTGACCAGGCAATTGCATGACCAATTGTTGCGGCCTCGCGTCGTAGGCCTCGCGCACGCGCCTCTCGACGGAATCGATCGACCAGCGGGCCGCCCGGAGTTTGTCGCGTTGGCCTGACCGCTCGACCAGGCAGGACCGAATCGGCACCGTCAGCGCCGAGCCCAGGCGCATGCGCACCACCAAGGCCAGCGTGACCCAGCACTGGCTGTTCAGAAAGCTCGGCCGATTGGCCTTGCGGCTGTGGTCGTGCTTGATGCCGATGCCCGGGCCCGCCTTCGCGCAGCGCGGCACGAGGGTGTCGTCGATGATCAGGCTGACCACCACGGCCGGAAACACCCGCTGCACCAGGAGCAGCAGGCGGATCGACAGATCGATCACCGAGACATTCGCGCGCTCGATCAGCTTGCAAAAGGTCGTCCAATGCGCCTGCTGCGAAATGGCCCCGATGGCACGCCTCACCCAGCCTTCGGGGTTGAGCATGCAGCCGATGAGCAACTCGACGAAGGTGCGCCGCGAACGCGGTGGCACAACCACCAGCAAAAAGGAAATCCATTCGGAGAGGAGCAAACACACCGCGGCAGACAAAGACATGAGCAAGCGACCGAGAACCCAGATGGGCTCTCATTGGTCGCCGCGTTGCTCGCTCGAAAATCAACCCCGACCGAGCAAGGCGGCGACCTCGCAAAATGAGCGCCATGTCAACTCTTTCCAGCGTTGTTCAGCAATGTTCCCACCGGCATTCCCCAGGAGCGCCCAACCCTCCGCGCCGTGTCTGAACTTCAGCTAGGAAGTAAACGTCCAGAAATGCCGAAAACTTAACCGTGGTCAATCCGGAGCGATTGGCAGCCATCTAACGGCAGCCGTCGTTAGCCCAATCGAGCAACCATATCGCATAACCCGATGTTATCCGCTCGGTGAGGCGATGTAACCTTCAGATTTCCCTTGGGTGGGGGTGAGATTGGTGGTTGAAACGTCGTGCGATATTTGGTTACATAGGCACTGCGCAGGCATGGAGCCACCTGGGAACGCTTCCATGCCATGCGGGCGGGGCGGCAGCGCGCCTCGTCAATCGCCCCCGGCCCGCTGCGCGCGGCTTTAGGCGGCGAGGGCAAGCCAGCAATGAAGATCCAGGGCGTATTCCTGCGCGGGCGCGTAGCCCGGCGCATTTTCGCCATGGTCGTGTTGTCGGCCCTGGTCCCCGCCCTAGCGCTGGCGGTGCAAATCGGGGTCGATTTGTTTTTGGTGCAAAAAAGTCCCGGTTCAGAGCCGAGCACTGGCCCAGAGCGACTGTCGTAACGTGTTGAAACTCGGCTAGTTTCTGTTAGCCATTCTTGCCGGTTTTTTGGGCTCGCGCCGCAGAAAACGGGCGTGCTTCGCTTTAGTTCAGTTGCCGTCCAGCCATGGCGTGGCGCTTAACCGGATAGGCATCGCTTGCGCCGTGTGCTCCGGCCCAGGGTTGCGCATCGGCGTGGCCGCGGGCGCTTCCTCCGATGCCTGGGGCTGAGGTTCCGCTTCGGGCGGCCGCGAGCGGCCTACGTCTTCCGGCCCCACGGTGTAGGCGTCCGGCAGGGGCGTCCGGCTGGGTTCGGCGCTCTTGCCGGTAAACCGGACCGTGCCTTCGGCCACCCGCTGTCCGAAAACCATGCCGGATTCGATGCCTTCGCTGTAGTCGACGATCTCGAAGCCGGTGTACCCGGCGGCGCGGGCAAGCTCCTCGGCGCGGCGCATGAAGGTCAGCCGCGCCTCCCCCGCGCCGCCGCGGTGGATCGGCAGCATGCCCAGGGAGAGCCTCACCCTGTCGGGGCCGAGGGTCGTTTCGCTCACAAGCCACGTGTTGAGAACACTGAACGCTTGGGCAGCGGGAGGGCTGACCAGTAGTACGAGGGCAATTGCCGCAGCGGAGGCCGACTTGGAGATCATGATCATATGTAATTGAAGAGTGACAATCCGGAAACCTTGAGGTAAGACTTCTGCGCCGCTTCCAGGTTTGTTTGCTGTTGTGTGAGCAGACTGACCGCTTCGGCGTAATCGACATCCTGCAGTTGCGAGAGCGTCTGGGCATACTGCAGGGTCAGGTCCGAGCTGACGTTCTGCAGCGCATCCGTTTCGCTCAATCGAGAGCCAACTGAGGCACGTACGCGCAGTATGTTGTCCTGGGCCTGGGAAAGGTCCCGCAGGGCAAAACCGACGTCGTTGGTCAGCGCCGTTGCGGTGGCGGTTGTGCCCGCAGGCCGTTCCAGGGTTGCGATCAGGTTTTGCAGGGTTTCGAACAGCGATTGAGAAGAACTGGGATCGATGGTAAAGCTGTCACCAGCCACCGGCGTACCAGTGACCGTGACCGTGTTGGTACCGTCGAAAGCGATGGCCTGACCGCTCTGGAACGCAACTGGTGCAGTCGTGGTGGTGGGGGAAGCGGTGTTGTCGGTCACCGTGTATTCCAGGCCGCTCGCCCCGGCACTGAAACTCAACGTATAGCTATGGCCGCTGAAGGCGCCGATGACGTTGCCCGTATCGATCACGCCTGACCCGGTGTTTGCTGTCGCGTAATTGGTGACGAAAGTACCATTGCCGTTGCGGATACGCATGAAGATGTCGCTGCCGGAATCGCTAACCGGCAACTGGCGCGAAGCCGATACCTGGAGCGCGCGCTGACCATCGTCCCCAGCATAGGCCACGCCGGCGGCAACGTTGCCCGAAAACGGCTTGACGTTGCCCTGGTAGCCGGAGAAAAGGAACTGGCCCGTGCCGTCTGTCGCGTTTGCAATGCCCAACAATTCATCGAACCGGGCACTCAGTTCTTGCGCAATCGATTGGCGATCGGCTTGGGTAAGAGGCGTGTTGCCGGCCTGAACGGCACGCTCTTGCGCCATCTGAATCAGATCATCCACGGCCACGAGTTGGCTTTCTTCAAGGGCCAGCGAAGTCTTGGCGTTGTCCTGGTTCGTGATGTACTGACTGCTGATGTCGCGCGCTTGGGCAACCTCGAGGGCACGCGCGGCCGCCACGGGGTCGTCGGCCGGAGTGAGAATTCGGCGGCCGGTCGACAGTTGCTGCTGGGTGTGCAGCAGACCACTGGTTTGGCGCTGGATGCTGCCCACGCCGGCCTGATAGATCATTCCCGAGCTGATGCGCATGATGGTTCTCCTAGCCGCCGAGGGTCAGAATCTGGTCGAACATTTTGCTGGCGATGTCGATGACCTTGCTCGATGCCTGGAACATCTGCTGATAACGCAGGAGGTTCGCGGCCTCCTCGTCCAGATTCACGCCCGACAGGGACTGCTGGGCCTCTTCGGCCTGCTGAACCAGATTCTGTTGCGAGGCGAGGCCCACCTGCACCTCACGCGCCTTGTTGCCGACGCTGCTCACGATCTGCGAATAGGCGGACTGGTAGCTGGCGGTGCCACCGATGAGCGTCCTTCCAGTCTGCAGTTGGCCCAGGAGCAGGGCGTTGCGATTGTCGGACACGCCCTG
>JBAWHH010000146.1:0-10096 GCA_049593715.1 Rhodocyclaceae bacterium | reverse complement strand
GCGCTCGGCTGTGCCCAGCGGTTTCCCAGCGCCATTCGCTCACTGCTCGTTGATGATCCCTCAAGTTCGCCCGGAGCGGGACGATACCCAGCGGATGCATTTGTCACATCGACTGGTATCGGTCGCTCTGCTACGAGCGGCCAGAGGCTGAAAGGAGGAGCCGGGCAATGAAGTACAAGATTCAGCCGACCGCTCACGAAAAGGTCATGCGCGAGAGCGACTTCATCGTCTCGAAGACGGATACGAAGGGGCGCATCACCTACGGCAACGAGACCTTCATCGAGTTCTCGGGCTACACAGAACAAGAATTGCTCGGTGCCCAGCACAACCTCATCCGCCACCCCGACATGCCCAGGGGCGTGTTCAAGTTCCTTTGGGACACCATTGCGCTTGGCGGGGAGGTGTTCGCCTACGTCAAGAACATGGCGAAGGACGGCAGCTACTACTGGGTCTTCGCCAACGTGACCCCCGACTACGATGCGCAAGGCAAGATCGTGGGCTACTTCTCCGTGCGCCGGGCCCCCAAACGCTCCGCGATCCAGGTCTTGGATGGTCTTTACCGGGAAATGCTGGCAGTGGAGAGCCGAGCGGGCGCACGCGACGCCTGCGATGCCTCTCTGGCCCTGTTGGGAAACGTTCTGAAGGAGAAAGGGACGAGCTATGAAGAACTCATTCTCGCGATCTGACGCGGCGGCCCTTGTCCTATGCGCGCTGAGCGGGCTTGGTGCGCTGTGGGTGGGGCTTCGCTACGGTCTAGACTTGGTGGTGGCCGGGCTATTTGTTGCAGCGATCGCGGTGGCTACGGCGCAGCGGCTATTGCGCCCCAAGCCTGATTCCCGCCTCGCGCGTCTTCAGTCTCTCGTCCAGGAAGTTGCCGACGGTAAGCTTGGAGGGCGCATCGTCAATATCGGCGACAAAGACGCGACCGGCCAGCTTTGCTGGCATATCAACAACATGCTGGACCAGTTGGAAGCCTGCTTTCGCGAACAGGCAACGGTGATGCGCTTTGCGGGTGCGGGAAAATACTTCCGCCGCACCCAGCCCATCGGGTTGCATGGCGTGTTCCGCGACGCGTTAGACGGGACCAATCGTTCCGTTGCGACCCTAGAGAACAATGCGCTTCTTGAGCAGCGCAACCGCCGCGTTACGCAGGACGCCCAAGAGGAAGTGGCTCGGCTGATCAGCGCCGCTGCAGGAGGGGATTACAGCCAGCGCATCGATGAAACCGGCAAGGAAGGCTTCTTTCTCGACCTGGCCAAGGACTTGAATACGCTCTCCGCCACTACCCAGAGCGGGTTGGAAGACGTTGCCCGTGTGCTGCGCGGTGTGGCGGACGGAGATCTATCCCAGCGCATCGATGCGCAGTACCAGGGCGTCTTCGGTCAGCTCAAAGACGACACCAATGCGACGGTCTCGCGGCTGAAAGAAGTGGTGGGGCAGATCAAAGAGGCGACCGAAGCGATCAACACGGCAGCGGGCGAGATTGCCGCAGGTAACAGTGACCTATCGGGGCGTACCGAAGAGCAGGCGAGCAGTCTGGAAGAGACCGCCTCGAGCATGGAAGAACTCAACGCCACGGTGCGCCAGAACGCGCAGAACGCACAGCAAGCCAATGAGTTGGCGCGAAGCGCCAACGAGACCATTCAGTGCGGCGGGCAGACCGTCAAAGCGGTCGTGACCACCATGGGTGAGATCCAGAATTCGAGCAGGAAGATCGCCGACATCATTGGCGTGATCGACAGCATTGCCTTCCAGACCAACATCCTAGCGTTGAACGCGGCGGTCGAAGCGGCCCGGGCAGGCCCGCAGGGCCGAGGCTTTGCCGTGGTGGCCTCGGAAGTCCGGAACCTGGCGCTACGGAGTGCGCAGGCGGCCAAAGAGATCAAAGCGCTGATCGCCCAATCCGTCGAGAAAGTCGACGGTGGGGCGAAACTGGCGCAGCAGGCTGGTTCCGCGATGGATCAAGTGGTGACGGGGTTCCACCAGGTCAATGCACTGGTAACGGAGATTGCGGGGGCGTCGCGGGAGCAGAGCTCGGGCATCGATCAGGTGACCCAGGCGGTGGCGCAGATGGACGAAGCCACCCAGCAGAACGCGGCGCTGGTGGAGCAGGCGGCGGCGGCTGCCGAGAGTCTGGAGGATCAGGCCAGGTCACTCGCCCAAACAGTCTCGACATTTCGACTGGAAAAGGGCGCCGGGCAAGACATGCCGGTGGCGGCGGACGCACTCAAGCCGGTCTCGAAAGTCGTTCGCTCACGTCGTCCGAAAGCGGCGGCACGTCCGAAGACTTACGCCGCCGGGGGAGCATCATCACACTCGATCGACTAAGAATGGTCAGAGTTCCAGTGAGGCGTCTTGCCAAACAACTGGTGATCAATTGGCTGGGCATGGCGCGATCTGTTTCACGGCGTGGTACCACGCCCAAAGGTCAGCTACGAGCGCCAAACACGTACTTCTTGCCATTGTGAGGGACGGCAGCCTGTGCTGGTGCTCGTCCCTGGGGGGCGGGAGAGAGAAGACCAAGTTCTTGCCGCAGGCCGAGGGCGAGAATGACCAGTATTTCGTTATCCGAATCCTCCGCGAGGCTCAGATTATGCCGAGCGTAGCTGGTGTCGGAGAGGAGCTTCTCGAAATCGATCTGAACGCCTTTTTCTTTCTTCATGAGGATGCGGAACTGCGCCAGCTTCTTTAGTGAGTCCTGATCCATTGTTCTTCTCCGCGGTGGGGGGGTCCGTAGCCAGGAAGCGCCGGTCTTGCTCTTCCGGCGCCTTCGAAAATTTATTCTCGTGAGAGTCGGCCGAAACTTTAGGAAGGCTTGACCCCGGATGTGATTTCTTTTTGGTTGGCTGGCAAGCGTGGCGGGTTTGTCTGCGGCGAATTGAGGAATGCGCGGGCACTCCTAATAAACAAACGCAGAGAGAAGCCCGCTGGTGGAGCATCGCGACTCGCCAGCCGTCGGGTCCGGCGGCTTGCCAGCGTCACGCGCATTCCCTCTTACCCCGTGGCTAACTCTAACTGGAACGGGGAGCAACGACCGAATGGAACCGTGCTCACCAGTGACTGGACTCCACAGCGTCAAGACGTGCGCCTAAGCCAGCGCAGTAAGGTCTCGTAGAGGATGTCCGGGTGCGTGGGCTTGGCAACGTGGTCGTTCATACCGGCTTCGAGGCAAGCTTGCCGGTCCTGCTGGAAGGCATTGGCAGTCATTGCAATGATCGGCGTATGGCTGTTCTGCGACTCGGTTCGTATGGATCTCGTTGCTTCGATCCCGTTCAGATTGGGCATCTGCATGTCCATAAGAATGAGGGCGTATTGATTGCGCATGGCTAGTTCGACGGCTTCCCGTCCATCCACCGCCAGGTCGACGGAAAGAAGGGCCTTCCTCAGTTGGGCAAATGCGATCTCGCGGCTGACCGGCTCGTCTTCGGCAATCAGAATCGGCGTCCCCGCGAATTCCCCCCTCAGCCGTGCTAGGGCACTCTGCTCGGTCGGTGATCGCACTGCGGGAAGGCCCTCACCGCCCCTGGGCACCGCGAACCGGGCGGTGAGCGTGAAAGTGCTGCCTTCTCCCGGCGTACTGGTGACTGCGACCATCCCGCCCATCATGCTGGCCAGGCGCTTGCTGATGGCCAACCCGAGGCCGGTACCGCCGTATTTGCGGGTCATCGAGCCGTCCGCCTGCTCGAAGGCGCTGAAGACCCGTTTCTGGTCTTCCGGGCTAATCCCGATTCCCTGATCCTGCACTTCGAAGCGCAGCAGGACTTGCTCGGAATCTTCTCCTGCGAGGCGTGCGCGTACGGCTACTTCCCCGCGGTCGCTGAACTTGATGGCATTGCCCGCGAGGTTGATGAGGATCTGCCCTAGCCGCAACGGGTCGCCCAGCAGCGCTCGGCGAAGGAGTTCCGGCGGAGCGTCGGTCACGAGCTTGAGGCCCTTTGCGGCAGCCTGGTGGGCAAGTAAGGTCTGCAGGTTGTTCAGGACCGCTTCAACATCGAAGGGAACGGTTTCGAGGCTCAGCCGTTCGGCCTCGATCTTTGAGATATCAAGAATGTCGTTGATGATCGCCAGCAGATGGTTGGCGGACAGAAGGGCCATGTCGAGTTGGCTGTCTCCCTTCGCGTCGGCCATGTGCTCCTTGGCCAGGCCGATCATGCCGATGATCCCGTTGAAGGGCGTGCGCAGTTCATGGCTCATGTTGGCAAGGAACACGCTCTTGGCGCGGTTCGCGCTCTCCGCCGCCTCCTTGGCAAGAGCAAGATCGTGGGTGCGGTTCTCTACCGTTTCTTCGAGATGGTCACGCTGAAGTTCCACTTCTCGGCGTGCGAGGCGCTCGGCTTCTTCGGCGTGGCGCCGCATATCTGCCTCGCTGAGCACGCTGGCAAGGTAGGTGCGGCTTTGCAGGTAATGGACGCAGAGCAGCACCACGATCAAGGCGAACAGCACGGCCATCAGCATTTGGTTGTTCCGGAAGGCCAGCAACGGCGCTACCGAAACCATCTTGCTCACCTCCCAGAGGCCTCCGGGCAGGCCGACCGAGGCCCACAGCCATGGCCGTCCCGCCCTATCGCGTACCCACTGCCCATCGATTCTTCGGAATCCCAAATAGGCGAAATCCTCTCCCTCGAACAGCCTTTCACTGGTTAAGCCAGCAGTGACTTCTTCTGGCGGAAACAGCGCGCCCCGGCCCAGATGTTCCGGACCGTACAGGATGATGCCCTGCCGGTGCAGGATCACTTCGTCCATCCGCACGTTGTCAGCCACGAGGTTCTCGAGGTTGAAGGTGGCGACCAGGACCGCCTCGACCCTGGCGGCGGCGTCGAGGATCGCCCGCGCGTAATACACCCGTTGCAGTCCGCTCACGCTGCCCCGGGCAAGATAGAAGTTCGGGTCGCCCTGCATGGCAGTGCGGAAATAGGGACGGAAGCCGAAGTTTTTGCCCGCGAGGCGGGGATCCGACGTCGCGAGGACTTCGCCCCGAGGTCCGAGCAGGAAGGTGGCGTCCGCGCCGATGCGCCGATTCAGGATACGGAACCGGAGGTCGTGGTTAGGCTCGGGTTGGGCCACCGCGTCCAGGGCAATCTGGTCCGACGTCGCCACCTTCAGGAGATTGAAACCATGGGTGTTCATGCTCTCGATGCGGCTTTTCATCAACTCCAGCCGGGTATGAGCATCGCGCAGCAGGCCAGCACGAAATTCCGCCTCGTTGCCCGCCACCGTGCGCCCTCCGAGGGCCAGCAAGCCCGGAAACAGTAGCAGGCCTGCAATCAGCAGTTTGAGCAGCCGAACGGACAGGCCGGCGTACTGCCAGTAGCGGACGATCAGTGCCATGAGGACGAGGATACGGGCTGCTTGCAAGGGGTAGGCCGGATCCATGTTGCCGGCGATTCCGGCCAACACGAACAGCAGGCCGATCGCCAGGCAGGTCCAGCGCCGCAGACCGGATTCCCACCAGGCGCGGGCCAACATCAGGGCCCCCGCAATGAAAAGGGGCAGGGCTAGGGCCGAGCCGGCGCCAAAGGCCAGGATGCCCGCCGCAACGCCTGCGAGGGCCAAGCGCCACGCCAAATCGAGGCGCCGATTCGGCAGGCTCGGCAGCAGCCATGCTGCGGCGAGCGCCAGACTCCGGCAGATATCCTCGAGCGGGATCGGCAGCGCAGGCACCGCCGCCAGCAGTGCGGGCAACCCGCTGACGGCCCAAGCCAGACCGAAAGCGGTGGCGTGAGTCGTCTCGCGCAGGGAAACGCGGGCAAGGCTCCTCAGAAAACGGTGGGTGCTGAGAGCGGTGGCCACCAGGAAGACCGCGTAGGCGATCTCCGCGAGGGCAGCCAGGTTGGGCAGCAGGGGCAGTACCGCGAAATCAGCCATCGGGCGATGAATCCGGTGGGGCCAATGTTAGAAAATCACCCCTTCACTGGATCCATTTGTCGACAATGCTGCGTGCCTCGGGGCTGAGTTGAATGCCGAGTTCCTGCATGCGTGAGCGATTGATCGCGATGATCGAATTCTTGGCGTCTTCGATAGGGATGTCCTTGATGGCGCCACCCTTCAACAGCTTGGTAGCGAGAAAGCCGGTTTGGAAACCCATCTGGTAGAAGTCGACGCTGACACCGCCAAAGAACCCATACTCGGTGAAAGACGCATTCAGGGAGAGGTCGATCTTGCGGATGGCCTTGGTGAGCAGAGGCGCCACCAATTTCATGGTCTTGCGCTTACCATCCGTCGGATCAGCCACCGACATCGTCACCGGGATATAGGCGTCGATCTGCCGGTCGCTGTTGATGGCCTTTGCATTCTTCATCATGGCGGGAATGTCTTCGGCCGGAAACAGCACGATCTGGTTCTCGTAGGGGGTGCCCTTGAGTTCATCGATTATCTGGTCCTTCAGGATGCCGCCCACCGCATCCGTGGAATAGAGCACGGCAACCTTCCGGACCGGTCGTTTCAGTACCGCTTCCAGCATGGCGAACTGTTCGCGCATGAAAAGGTATTCGAAGACACCGGTGATGTTGGCTGCCGGCGTGCGGTTGCTGAGGAAGCGGGCCTTGTTGTTGTAGAAGTCCAGCTTCCGGTTGAGACCTGAAAACACCATCTTGGTCTCTGGCTGCCGCAGCACCTCTTCGTAGAGCATCGCGAATGCCGGATCGTCGATCGTGAATACCAGTTTCGGCTTCTCCGCGCGGATGTCCTTCTTTATCTGTTCGATCCCCTTGGCCACCTCCTCGCTCGACGCGACGCGGCTATCCAGAAAATAGCCCCTGGACGACAAGCCAGAGAACCCCGCCTGCTTCAGGGCATCCATCGCCGCCTTGTATTGCGGCTGACCACAAGCGTCGCTTTCGTGGTAACTGCCAACAAGGAAGACGTCTGCCGCAATGGACGAGCCGGCGGTGAGAGTCAGCGCCGCCAGTGCGGCCACGAGATGTTTGAACATAAGCAATCAATGGGTGCGTTGATAAACGCCAGGTTGGCTATTCGTGGTTGGCTATTCGGAACGCGGGCCATGCTCCGGCGGAAAGGGCGAGCCGATCCTCCTACTTGTCGAGTTCGAACACCATTCCTGGCCTTCGCCGATACCGCCGGTAGTGTAAGGGCCATCAGCGGGGGGGCTGTGCGTAGATTCTTACCGGAGCAATCCATGGTGCTCCCTCTTAGCGACATTCCCGGAACCCCCTTGAGCATGTGTGCGTCCGCACACGTTTGTGTCGTTACGCAACGGGCGAGCGGCACCGACAACGCCGATGGGCATGGGCTGGTGCAGCAGGGCGGGCAGGCTCCTGCAAATCGGCGGGCAGACGAAGACGAACTGCGCCATTAGGGGCCTGCCATAGGTCACGACACCGCGGCCTTACAGCGAACGCGCGTCCAGCGGATCCAATCCCGTCCCGACAAATCCGGCGCTGACCGGCAAGTTGAAGGCGCGGGTCGGCACGACCATCCGCTGCGCCCTGGCGCCGCTAGCGTAGTGTTTCGCGCTGAATGGAACTTATCAATCGCCGAAAATGCTACTGGTCTGGTAAGAGCACCGAAATTTGCATAAGCGCTATCAAGAACGAAACACTGCACCAGATGGGTAAGACGCCTGGGGCTGCTCAAACGTGCCAATGCGGCGGTGTATGTCGGCAACGAGGCTTGCCGGCACTGCCTACTGAAAGAAGGCGCATCGGTGGGGCTGGTGAGGACCGGGCACCCGAGAAGCTCGTGCGTTCTGACTGCGGCTACAGGCAGTGGCCCACACCAACTCGAAAAATGGTTCTTCGGCGGGCGTCGGTGGACCGCACCGTGAATCCTCTCCAGCCCTAAGCTTGGATCTTGGCGAGAACCAGGATGGCCTTGGTGAGCGGCAGCAGATACTTTGCGAGGCGTCGAAACCTGGTTGAACCTCTGCCATTGACGCCATCTCAAGCGGGCAACCTCCCTACATACGATGGAAGTTGCCTGACGGGAACGCCGGACTCGCGACCGCCAACGCTTCGTCAATAGCACCCAGCAAAACGCGCACGATGGTGGGGTCCATCTTGCCGTCTTCCGCCATCTTCAGCATGAAGGGGCCCACTTCCTCCCGACCCATACCAGAACGGTACGGGCGGGATTGCACCATCGCCTGGAAGATGTCAGAAACCCTCAGTATGCGGGCCTCGAGTGCCAGATCCTCACCCCTCAAACCGAACGGATAGCCGGTGCCCCCCGGCTCCTCGTGATGATAGGCCGCCCACGCCGTGATGTCCTCGAACCCAGGGATATTGCGCAGGATATTGAAGGTCTCGAAGCTGTGGGTATTCATGATCTTGCGCTCGCGCGGATCGAGTTTGCCTGGTTTGTCGAGAATTTCGTCCGGAATGCGCAACTTGCCAAGATCGTGGAGCAGCCCGGCAATTTCCAATTTGTCGCAGCTCTCTTCGGATACGCCCATGCGTTCGGCGAGGAAACGGGCGACGTGTGCGACCCCCAAAGAATGCTCGGCCGTAAAGGGCGTCTTGGCATCGACGATGGACGCAAATATCCCCGCCACCTGCTTCAGTTCCGTGGTGGTGGCAGGATACGCTTTGCTGCGCGCCGCGATGTCGATGAGGCAGGCCTGCACTGAGCGTGGTTCGAGCAGGAGCCAGAACGCGTCCGCTCGTGCTGCCTGAAGAAACAGTTCGACGAGTTCGGGCGCAAAGAAACTGCCGGAATACGAGCCGATCTTGGCACGAATCTCGTCGCTGAACATCAGGATCGAATTGTCCGCGTAGTACCGTGCAGCCAGCGCGTCGACCCGATCTGCCAAGAAGGTCAAATTGGCTTGCCAAGCGACGGATTTCGGCAGATTGAGTCTGCACAGCTTTTCCCATCGGGTATGGTGATAACGCACCGGGAGTGCCATCGCCGCGAACGGGGCGAAGCCGCGTAGTAGGTTGTACCCGACCTCGCAATGCCTGGAAGCTTCAGCCCATTCGAAGATTCCCACCAAATTGCCGTGAGTGCGGGTGGAAGAGACGCCGAGATCATGCAACATGCCCAGATCGAACAAGAACGAAACGTCATCCTCTGGCAGCCCTGCGGCGCGCCCACACTGGGCGGCAATGATGCCGACCCGCTTACCGTGGGCCATATCGTCAACGCCGACCAAATCCAGCGCGTCGGAAAGCGCGTGAATCACGCGACGAAGATCTGCCTTGATCGCCATTTCGGGAACCTGATTTCGCGGAAGACGCGGAGTAAGCCAAATATTCAGTAGCCGCCGTTACGGGGCTATATCGGATCGAATCGACCAACTCTGGATCACGTATGCGGGTGCGGGCAAGCACACAGATGGATTGGAAGGACGATGCGACTCCGTGGCAACGTGATGGACATCAGGGTGCAAATAGCTATCACAAGCAAGCGCCCCTTTCTTCGTCAGCGGCATGGATTCGCTCCGCAGGTTCTTCCTCCTCTTTCGGGCCGCCGCACATTGCTGCCTTGCAACAGATGCGGTCGTGATTGAAGGTCAGCTTACCAAGGTATAGGCGACGCGCGGACGACAGCTTTCCGGTGGGGGTATGACCCCTTTTGGCCGGATCCTGCGTGACGCCCAGTCTATCCCGGTGACCGGAACTAGTCCGAAGCAGAGACAGCCACCACTCGCCCAGTTCCAACCAATTGGAGTTCCATCGGCGTTGCATCCAAGAGATGGATTCCAACCTCAGGAACTCAGCCAGAGTTGACTTCGAACCCCCCCGTCCAACGCTCGAATTCAAATAGCCGGATTTTGATAGGCCAAGCGGTTGTCAATCAGATGAATCGGCGGCTCATCGCCCTGGATAGAAAAGCGGGCCCGGCTCGGATTGTCTCCGCCTGTTGCGCGCCTGCGACAGGGCTCTTCCGCCTACCGTGATTCGCGCCGCAGCAGCCGCAGCGCCCAGGCATGGGCGTCGTCGACGTAGGTGAACACCACGGGGATGACGAGCAGGCTGAGGAAAGTGGAGGTGATGAGGCCGCCGATGACGACGATGGCCATCGGAGCACGGAAGCTGGGATCGGTGCCCAGGCCGATGGCCACCGGCAGCATGCCGGCACCCATGGCCACGGTGGTCATGACGATGGGGCGGGCGCGCTTGCGGCAGGCGTCCACGAT
>JBAWHH010000145.1:0-8023 GCA_049593715.1 Rhodocyclaceae bacterium | reverse complement strand
GTCACGGCGCGATCCTCGCCTTGAAGGTGTTGCCGTTGTTGTCCCGGCCGCTGGCCTCTACCGCCCCCAACACTTCGTTCCGGCTGAAAGTGAATACGGGGTTTTCGCTCACCGGCTCCCGGGCGAGGATGCGCATCAGGCGCGTGCCGCCGCTGTCGGTGAGGTTGACCTCTTCCAGGTAGAAAGCTGGCGTCCCCGCAACGAGCCCGGTGTCCATGGGATGCACAATGCGAAGTCGCACCCGACCCGCCTGGGCGCCTTCGGACCACTGCCGCCCGCTCACTTCGTTCAGGTGTCGCTGCCAATCGGTGGATCCGGCGCTGGCGGAAGGCGCGGTACAACCGCCCCCTGTCGTGTGGACCCAGGTTCCGCCGACATGCCACACCCCATCGCCGGTCCTGGCCGCCGCCCGCACGGGCGTGGACTGCTGCAGCTTGACGCGAAAGCCCAGGTAAGGCGCGGCCCCTTCGGGGTAGAAGCGCAACATCTCGACGATGGGATTGAAGTCGGCGAACACCGCAACTTCCCGTACGTCCGGCAGGGCGCGGGCATCCACCGTCACCGGCACCTGCATCGGATTCTCGGCCGTCGCGGGGGCGTCGACCCTGACGCGCCCGTCGAACTGCACGGACGAACCGGAAAGGACGGTGCGATGCATGTCCCCCCAGCGGGCGGAAGCCAGGGGATCGCCGTTTTCCTGCAGGGCCGCGGCACGGCCATGCGGCACGAAAACCGCCACGGCCAGGACCACCATGGTCCACAGCGATTTCATCTGCTCTCCTCTCGCCCTCGGGGCTTGTTCTAGATTTAGTTGTAGCGCTTTGCAGAAGCTGTTTTGCAAGGAAGCTGTTCCGCAAACATCGTGCCAAACACCCGCACGCTTCGCCACACCGCGGGTATTGGCCTTCCTTCGCCGGAAACCCGCGTTCTGCCCCGCTCTCGGCGGTCCGCTGTGCAACTATTGAGCAGATGGTGACATTTGCAACACAGCGGCACGGCGAACGGTGTTGCCGATTGTCACGTCCCCTGCTCCGCTTCCGGTACAAACCGCGCCCGGTCGCGACAACGCGAACATCCCCCCTGTTGGCACAGCCTTTGCAGACGATGGGCGATACCCGGCGGCCGGCGCGCGAATTCGCGGACCGGCCGCCGGACGGACCATCAACGCCAGCAAACTGAACGCCATAGCGGCGGCTGGCGCAGAAAAGACGCAAAACAACGGAGGAAATCCATGCACAGTCACACATCGCCCCCGCACAGCCCCCTGGCTCTCGCCCTGCTCGCTGCGGCGGCTCTCGCCGCGAATCCGGCGGTGGCGAAAGACGTCACCGATACCGACATCCTCAACGATGCCAAGACCCCCGGCGATGTCGTGAGTTTCGGCCTCGGCACCCAGGGACAGCGCTTCAGCTCTCTTTCGGCCATCAACGCCAGCACGGTGAAGAATCTGGTTCCGGCCTGGTCGATGTCTTTCGGCGGCGAAAAACAGCGCGGCCAGGAGTCCCAGCCCCTCGTGCACGACGGCAAGATGTTCGTTACCGCTTCCTATAGCCGCATCTTCGCCATCGACGCCAAGACGGGAAAGAAGCTGTGGAAGTACGAGCATCGCCTGCCCGACGGCATCATGCCCTGCTGTGATGTAGTCAACCGCGGCGCCGCGCTGTATGCCGATCTGGTCATCTTCGGCACCCTGGATGCCCAGCTCGTCGCCCTCAACCGCGACACCGGCAAAGTGGTGTGGAAGCAGAAGCTCGACGACTACGCCGCCGGCTATTCCTACACCGCCGCACCCATCATCGTGAAAGGGCTAGTCATCACCGGCGTTTCCGGGGGCGAATTCGGCGTCGTCGGCCGCCTGGACGCCCGCGACGCCCGCACCGGCAAGCCGGTATGGACCCGGCCCACCGTCGAAGGCCACATGGGCTACAAGTGGGACAAGGCCGGCAACAAGGTGGAGAACGGCCTCACCGGAACCCTCAACGCCTCCTGGCCCGGCGATCTGTGGAAAACCGGCGGCGCAGCGACCTGGAACGGCGCCACCTACGACGCGGAAACCAACCTGATCTACGCCGGCACGGGCAACCCATCTCCCTGGAACAGCCACCTGCGGCCGGGCGACAACCTCTATTCCTCCGCCACCGTCGCCATCGACGCCGACACCGGCAAGATCTCGTGGCACTACCAGACTACACCCCACGACGGATGGGATTTCGACGGCGTCAACGAGTTCGTGCCCTTCGAATACAAAGGCAAGGACGGCAAGGTGATGAAGGCCGGCGGCAAGGCGGACCGCAACGGCTTCTTCTTCATCAACGACCGCACCAACGGCAAGCTGCTCGACGCGTTCCCCTTCATCAAGCAGATCACCTGGGCCAAGGGCATCGATCTCGCCACCGGCCGCCCCATCTACGACGACGCCAATCGCCCCGGCGACCCCACCGCAGGCAGCGACGGCAAGAAGGGCAAGGTAGTGTTTTCGGCGCCGTCTTTCCTCGGCGGCAAGAACCAGATGCAGATGGCCTACAGCCCGCAGACCGGCCTGTTCTACGTGCCGGCCAACGAATGGGGCATGGACATCTGGAACGAACCGGTAGCTTACAAGAAGGGCGCGGCTTTCCTCGGCGCCGGCTTCACCATCAAGCCGTTGCACGAAGACTACATCGGCGTGATGCGCGCGGTGGACCCGGCTTCCGGCAAGATCGTGTGGGAAAACAAGAACTACGCCCCGCTGTGGGGTGGCGTCCTGAGCACCGCCGGCAACCTCGTGTTCTATGGCACGCCGGAAGGTTTCCTCAAGGCGGTGGATGCCAAGACGGGCGCCGAACTGTGGAAATTCCAGACCGGGACCGGCATCGTCGCCCCGCCCATCACCTGGGAACAGGACGGCGAGCAGTACGTCGGCGTCGTCGCCGGCTGGGGCGGTGCCGTGCCGCTGTGGGGCGGCGATGTCGCCAAGCGCGTGAATTACCTGGAACAGGGCGGCTCGGTGTGGGTGTTCAAGCTGCACAAATCCTGATCTGATTGAACCGCTTGCCGGGCCTGGGACGGCCCGGCGCAGTCCCCTCCCCAACAAACCCTTGTTCCCGACCGGAGACATGCAGATGACCACCACGAGACTGCGCCTCGCCCTGGCCGGCGCAGCGCTACTCGCCTTCGCCGCCCAGGCCAGCGCGGGCGCCCATGCCACGCCCCGCGAGGCGCGCGCCCTGTTCGACCAGGCGGTGAAATACCTGGAAACCAATGGCCCGGAGAAGGCCTGGAACGCCTTCAGCAACCGCAAGGGGCCTTTCGTGCGGAAGGATCTCTACGTCTATGTGATCGATCGCCAGGGCACTTACGTCGCCAACGGCGCGGCGCCGGACAGCCTGGTCGGCCTCAAGGTGCTGGACAGCGTGGACGCCGCGGGCAAGCCCCTGTTCCGCGAAATGATCGCCGTCACCGAAAAGCAGGACGAAGCCCGCATCCGCTATGTGTGGCTCAACCGCCAGACCAACCGCGTCGAGCCGAAAGTGGCCTGGCTGCACCGCCAGGGCGATTACATCCTCGGCGTCGGCTATTACGCCCCCCGCTCCACCGCCGACGACGCGCGCAAGCTCCTGGACGCCGCCGCGAACCTGGTCGCCAAACAGGGCATGACCAAGGCCATGGGGAGTTTCAACAACCCGCGGGGCGACTTCGTACACGACGACCTGTACGTTTTCGCCGTGAACCTGCAGAGCGGCAAATTCGAAGCCCACGGCATGAACCCGCGCTGGACCGGCACCGACGCCAGCGACCTGAAAGACGTGGAGGGCCATCCGCTGATCAAGGAAATGCTGGAACTCGCCAAGACCAAAGGCGAAGGCACGGTGGACTATGTCTGGCGCAACCCGGTGACCAATGCCGTGGAGAAGAAGCGCAGCTTCATCCGCCGCGTCAATGGCAGCCTGATCGGGGTCGGTTTCTATACGGAGTGAGGATTGGCCGAACTACCTCCGGCACGAGCGCCGAAAAGACAAGAATCTGGGGGAGGCATGTGCGCGGGAAAACCGGGCAGGTCGCCGCGCCGGGTCCTCCCGACCGACCAAGCGCCATCAGCGCGCGGCCTCCCCGTTCAGCCCGTAAAGAAGAGCTGCGGAATGTCCTCCGGCCGCTGCAGCAAATGGTCGGCACCCTGCTCCACCATCAGATCGGGGGCGCCATAGCCCCAGGCCACGGCGCCGAAGGCCATGCCGGCGCGGCGCGCCGCCTGCCCGTCCGTCGGCTGGTCGCCGAAATAGATCGTTTGCGCCGGTGCAACACCCAGGCGACGGGCCACGCGCAGCAGCGGCCGATGTTTGCCGAAGATGGAGACCTTGCATTCGGCGCGGGCGAACAGCGCCGCGGTTTCCTCCCCCAGGCTGCGCACCACGTTGTCCCAGGAATTGGTGGTGACGATGGCGAGCTGCACACCCCCGGCGGCGATGCGCTGGAGGCTTTCCGCCATGTGATCGAACAGGGGCGGCACCTGGGGGTGGCGGATCGCCAGCCGGCGGTAGTCCGCGACGATGAAGGGCAGCCGCCAGCGCTTCATGCCCAGCGCTGCCATGACCTCGCGCGGCCCGCAGCGCCGCAAGGCCACGATCTGCTCGTCGCTTACCGGGGAGTAGCGATGCTTCGCCGCCAGGCTGTTGAACAGTTCAACGAAGACGGGAAATGAATCCGCCAGGGTGCCGTCGAAATCGAAAATGGCGAGGCGGTATTGGGGGCCGGTCGACATCGCAGATCAGCGATTCCTGCAACGCGGCGGCGGGCTAGTCATGCCGTTCCGCGAGCCCGAGTCACGAACGCGGCCCGTCTCAATCTGCCAGCAAGGGCGGCAGATCGGCCATACGCTCGATGACCAGCTCCGCCCCCGCCTCCCACAGCATTTCACCATAGGCAGGACCGGCATGGCCGCCACCGGCAAAGCCGATGGGCGTCATCCCCGCCGCCCGCGCTGCATGGATTCCCGCCACACTGTCTTCCACGACGATGCAGTCCGCCGGGGCCACGCCCATGCTTTGCGCGGCGTGGAGGAACAGGTCCGGCGCCGGTTTACCCCGCGCCACCATCTCGGCGCTGAACAAATGGGGATCGAACAGGCGCAGCAGTCCCGTCGTACCCAGGTTCGTGCGAATCTTCCGCGGTGTGCCGGAGGAGGCCACGCAGATCGGCACCTGCAGGCTTTGGACCGCGGCGGCCACGCCATGCACGGGCTGGAGTTCGGCGAGAAAAGCCGCTTCGTCCCGCTCCAGCAACCGCTCGCGGAAATCCGCCGGTAGCGGCCGCCCCCACAACCCCTCGATTCGCCCCAGTACCGTCGCCAGGCTCAAGCCGGTGAAAGACTCGATGGATTGTTCCATGGTGAAAGGAAAACCGACCTCAGTGAGCAGTTCCGCCAGCACCCGGCTGGCAATGGGCTCGCTGTCCACCAGCACGCCGTCGCAATCGAAAATCACCAAGCTGCAGTTGTTGCCCCGTTTCATCGACGCCATCGATAAGTTCCCGCCCAATGTTCGCCCTCCGGGCGACGAACGCCGCCCCGCCAGCACAAAGAGCGCGCATCCTACCGCGGCGCGGCCGGGACCATGCGGTTTCGCGGCGTTACCAACTTCCACGACTACTCGCTGTCACCGTTCGATGCCCCTTGTTAGTGCGCATGCAGCCACCCATAATCCTGGCAGAGTCGCAACCCACATCTCGACAGCGACAGCCATGCCCCAACAGGTGATCCGTTTCATGGAGCGGAGGTCCGGCGACCGGCTGGGGGCCCCGCCCCCTGTGGCCCCGGCAAATACCGCGACCGGCCGAGTGCTCGATACGCGCCAGCGCCCGGTGCGGGATCTGCGCATTTCGGTGACGGACCGCTGCAATTTCCGCTGCAGCTACTGCATGCCGAAGACGGTGTTCGGCCGCGACTACCCGTTCCTCGACCGTGGGGAGTTGCTCAGCTTCGAGGAAATCACCCGCATCGCGCGTGCTTTTGTCGCCCAGGGCGTGACCAAGATCCGCCTCACCGGCGGCGAGCCGATGTTGCGCCACAAGGTCGAGCGGCTGATCGAGATGCTCGCCCGGCTGGACGTCGACCTGACCATGACCACCAATGGGTCGCTGCTGGCGAAAAGGGCCCGGGATCTGCGCAACGCCGGCCTGCAGCGCGTCACCGTGAGTCTGGATGCCCTCGACGATAGCCAATTCCGGGCCATGAACGACGTAGATTTCCCCGTCGCCCGAGTGCTGGAGGGCATCGCCGCGGCCCAGACCGCCGGCCTCACACCGATCAAGATCAACGCCGTCGTCAAGCGCAGCGAGAACGTCAGCGCGATTCTCCCCTTGGCGCGCCATTTCAAGGGCAGCGGCCACATCTTGCGCTTCATCGAATTCATGGACGTGGGCGCCACCAACGGCTGGCGCATGGACGACGTGGTGCCGTCGGCGGAAGTGCTGGGGATCATCAACCACGAGTTACCCATTGCACCGATGGACGCCGCTTATCCGGGTGAAGTGGCCCAACGCTGGCGCTACCTGGACGGCGACGGCGAAATCGGCGTCGTCTCGTCGGTCACCCAGGCTTTCTGCGGCACCTGCACCCGCGCCCGCCTGTCCACCGAAGGCAAGCTCTACACCTGCCTGTTCGCCAGCCGCGGCCACGATCTGCGCGCCCTGCTGCGCGCCGGCTGCAGCGACGAGCAACTGGGCGCAGCCATCGCCCAGATCTGGCGCGAGCGCGACGACCGCTACTCGGAGATGCGCAACGCCGCTTCGCCGGCGCCGGACCGGATCGAAATGTCCTACATCGGCGGCTAACCCGGACACATGGCGCAGCAGACGGTCACGGGACTGATCCTCGCCGGTGGCCGCGGTGCGCGGATGGGCGGCATCGACAAGGGCCTGCAGCTTTTTCGCGGGAAGCCCCTGGTGGCCCATGTCGTAGAGCGGCTCGCGCCCCAGGTCGAAGCACTGCTGATCAGCGCCAACCGCAACGCCGATGCCTACGCCCATTTCGGCTGGCCCGTCATCGGCGACCTCACCGCGGGCTTTGCCGGCCCGCTGGGGGGAATCCAGGCTGGGCTGGCGGCAGTCCAGACACCGTTCCTGGTCACCGCACCCTGCGATTCGCCACACCTGCCTGTCGACCTCGTCGAGCGCCTCATCGCCGCGCTTGAAGCCGGTACGGACATGCTGGCGGTGCCCAGTGCCGGCGCCCGCCGCCACCCCGCCTTCATGCTGTGCCGGCGCGACGCGCGCGACAGTCTGGACCGCTATCTGGCCGAAGGCGGCCGCAAAGTGCAGGACTGGTGCGCCCTCGCCGGCACCGTCGACGTCGCATTCGACGACCAGCCGGACGCCTTCGCCAACATCAACACTCTCGAAGAACTCGACGCCCTGACAAAAGGATGGCCCGCCCCATGACCACGCTCCTGAAGACCGTTAGCTGCCTGGACGATTACGACCCCGATTCCCTCTCGGTCGAGCGGGCGCGCGCCCTCACCCGCGATCTCGTGGAGCCGATTGCCGGTACCCAGCGCCTGTTTCTGCGCGAGGCCCTGGGCCGGGTGCTGGCGGAAGAGGTGATCTCGCCCATCGACGTCCCGGCCCACGACAATTCGGCCATGGACGGCTACGCCCTGCGCGCCGCCGACCTCGCCGCGACCGGTGATACCCACCTCGCGGTGGCCGGTACCGCTTTTGCGGGCAGGCCTTACACCGGGCCAGTGGCCGCAGGGCAATGCGTGCGCATCATGACCGGCGCCGTGGTACCCCAGAACTGCGATACCGTGGTGGTGCAGGAGGTGGTGCGCCGGGAAGGGGATGCCGCAACATTCCCGCCGGGGCAGAAGCCCGGCCAGAACATCCGCCGCGTCGGCGAAGACATCCGGGCGGGGGCCGCCGCCCTGCCCGCCGGGCATCTGCTCCGCCCGGCGGAACTGGGGTTCCTGGCGTCCCTCGGCATCGTGGAAGTCACCGTGCGGCGCCGCTTGCGCGTGGCCGTTTTTTCCACCGGTGACGAACTGGTGTCCCT
>JBAWHH010000144.1:0-2820 GCA_049593715.1 Rhodocyclaceae bacterium | reverse complement strand
AGGTAGGCCGGGTCGTTGTAGCCCACCCACACCTGGCCCGCCGCGTCTTCCCACACCAGGGCCTTCAGCGGCAGGTCGATGCCCACCGACTGAGCACATTCCATGAACGGCGTGCCGCCCTGGGGATTGCCGAAGATCAGGACTTCCGTCGGGCGCAGCGTCTTTCCGACGCGGGCCGCGCCGGCCGCGTGGTCGACGCGGGCGAACACGTTCAGGCCGCGCTGCTTGACCGCTTCTTCAAGCCGATCCATGGAGACCTTGGCGCCGTGGGCGCTTTTCACCGAGACGAGGCCGTCAACGGCAGCCGCGGAGGCGGCAAAGGTCATGGAAAGGAGGGCGACGGCCAACGGTCGGGTCTGCATGGCGGGACTCCTGAAAATGAAGGGTTGAGCAATCTTGCCGGCGCCGGCCGGGCGCCGATTCGCCGGGCCACGCTTCAGCCGCCCGAGCGGTTGGGGAAAGACACTTCCAGCACGACACAGCCCACGTCGGTCCTGAACGGTCCGTGGACTTCCCCCGGCGGCCGGCTGGCGTAACAGCCTGCCTCCAGCCACAGGTCAAACGCGGCGTCGTAGAGCCGGCCGCTGACGATGAACACCTCTTCGGGGTAGGTATGGGTCTTGCCGCCGAAGGCGCTCGTATCGGCTCCGGGAAGAAAGCGGGTCAGGCGGGTGTATTCGCCGGTGACGGGATCGACACTCAGGGTGAGTTCTTCCGCCATCTCCTCGATCCCTTTCACCGGCGACCAGCTTGCGGCGTGCGCATCCTTCAGGGTGTTCCAGTAACGGCAGGTGGTTTTCGCCATGGCCCCTCCGGTGGGCGACTCGCGCCGAATCGGGATCGTCGTGGTGGCGGCTGCCGGTGTGCCGCCGGTCCGGGTCGTGCTGCCGGCGTCCGCGTCACCCTTTGCCAAACAACTCGGCGGCGCGGCGGGCGATTTCTTCTTCGGTCGGATCTTCGATGTGGGTCGCAAACATCCATTTGTGCCCGAAAGGATCCGTCAGGCACCCCGCGCGGTCGCCGTAGAACTGGTCCGAGACGGGCATCGTGAGGGTCGCGCCCGCGGCAACGGCCCGCGCCACGAAGGCATCCACGTCGTCCACGTAGATCATCAAACTCACCGGCGTGTCGCCGAGGGCGGACGGGCTCTTGGTTCCCCAGTCCGCGTTTTCTTCGCTCAGCATGAAAAGCGCCGAGCCGACGCGCATCTCCGCGTGCATGACCGAGCCGTTGGGCATGTTCAAGCGCATCAACAGCGTTGCGTCGAACGCGGCCTGATAGAACGCGATGGCCTCGGCGGCACCGCGGATGGTCAGATAGGGGATGGCACTGCCGTAACCTTCGGGGATCGGTTTCGTTGCAGCCATTCGGGCCTCCATGGTGGGGTTGTACAGATCGATCGAATCGGGGCTCCGCCCGCCAGACGGGCCGGCGAGGACAGGCGGAAACCCGGTGCCGCCGGAGCGGCATCCGCTGGGTCAGCCGCCGGGCCTTTCGCACATCTCCTTCAGCTTCGCCAGGGCTTTGGGCCACGCGTCCCGCAAATACTGCTCGTACTCTTCGCTGGCGTCCTGCTCCACCGCCAGTTCGGTGGCGCCGCCCACGGCCTTGAAAGTGTAGTTCTCGAACGCGGGCGCAGATGCGAAGGCAGCCTCGCTGTCCCGATCCTCGACACCGCCGGCGATGCAGCCGAGATGCTGGATGGAGAGGAACTCGTGGCGCCGGTTCGCTGCGATCCTGGCGAACATGCCGTCTCCCGAAGGCGCGAGAAAGCGGATCCGCGCCCCCTCCTCCCAGGATCCTTCGAAGTACGACCCTTCGCAGAAGGCGGACGTCCATTCTTTATAGGACTCGGCGCCGAACATCGTGTCCCAAACGCGCTCGACGGGCGCTTCGATGTACAGGTTGAACTGGAGTTTTTCGGCAGGCGGCATGGCGCTCCTCCACAAACGTTGCAAGGGGGGGCGGCGAAGCATCGAGGCCAGCCGCCAGCCACAACCGGCGCGCCGTCGCCCCATGTTCGCCCGGTGAGTCGACTCCGTAAGCAGCGGCGCGTTCCCGCACCGTTCGATCCTGGCCGGCAATTCGCGCCGCCGCCGTAGCCTAGGGCAGCGCCGCCCTACGCCCCAGATCCCCGCAGCCGCCTCACCGCGAGGCGCACTGCAGCGCCGGGCGGGCCGTCCAGGATCAGGGGCCACGCGCCGCAGAGGCCCATGAGGCAACCGGTGTTCGGACCTTCGACACCCCCGAATTCCCACAGCGCCTCCGGCAGCGGCGTGTCGGGGGCGCAATCCAGCTCCAGGGTTCGGCCGTCGACGGTCACGCTGATCGGCGCCGTCATGCTTCCCCCCGAGACCAAAACCTTGCCCAGGCCCCTCCCAGGCCCAAAGCCCGACCACTAACCGGTACCGTCACTGCTCGATACCGCTTCTTCACTGATTGCTCCCCCTAAGGCGCGCTGTTCGATCCCGCTGCGGCGCCTATCCGAAACCGGGCCCGGGGCTTTTGCGACCACCGCCGAACCCGGAAGGAAGGCCGGAAACGGCTTGAACCCCCTACTCTGGAACGGAGTTTCATAGGCGTCCAAACGCGCGCGCCCACTCCGCAGCGCGTCGCCCAGCCAATGCAGGTAGGCACGTTAGTCCTCTTTGGCAAAGCAGCAAGGCCGGCGGATGTGGCCGCGCTGGACGAGGTGCAGCGGAATGCCTTCTACGTGGAGGGACCATCGCGGCATGGGGCCAATTGCAGATTCTTCCTCAGAAAAGCCCGAGACCGGTCACTTTGCTCTTCGGGCCATCTTGCTCTTTCGCTACTGCTCAA
>JBAWHH010000143.1:0-7323 GCA_049593715.1 Rhodocyclaceae bacterium | reverse complement strand
CTTCAGCCTTGTTGTGGGCAAGAAAAACCGTGGCGGCACCAAGGGTGATCATGACCAGCGTCAGGGCCAAGGACCAGCGTATCCGTCGAAGATCCGCTGCCGTCACGGCGCCGGCTCCAGCGCTTGGGTGACGCGAATGTTGAACCGAGGTACGTCAGGGCTGGTCGTTTCCTCGCCGCTGCGACGCAGGGTGTTCGCTGACTCAAGGTCCAGCGGCTGGCGCAGCACGGTCGCTCCCAGATTTCCATCCCGCCGCAGTTCGGCGGCAAAGTCGTTGACGGCCCCAATCATGGCGCGCTGGTTCTCCCGGTTGGCCGTGGGCAGGGTTCCGGTGATGGTGGCCACGGCGAACAGCGCGGCTCCGGCCGGCGTTGCCGTTCTCGATGGGGCGTCCGGACTGGCGCTCAACACCCAATCGATGCGCTCGATCTCCACCGCCGGTGAGGCGTCGACAGCCTGACTGATGCGTGCCAGGAGCGCACGAGGTGGGGCCGATCGCGACTCCAGCGCAGCGAAACGGGTCGTGACCGCGCGCAGATTGTCCAGGGACGTGGGCATCGGCGGGAACGCCTTGAGGATCGCCGTGTAATGCGCCTGATCCGCGTCCGCCATGACATGCTGTTCCTTGATCGCCTCCCGGGATTCGTAGGCATCATAGAAATCGTGGGCGGCGAAAAGCAGGCAGCCGAGCAAGGTCATCGCGCCAAAACTTTTCAGGGCGAAACGGGCCTGCCACAAACGGTAGAAATGGCGCAGGTTTTCCGGGGCAAACTGCTCGGATGGCGCTTCGAGGGCCAGCAGATGCAGGAAAAGCGCGTCGGCAGCCGGCATTTCGGGGTGGTCGCGCAGCCCACAGCGCTGCCGCGTGGTTTCGAAATCGGAAAAATGGAAAGCCAGTTCCTCGGAATCGATGCAGGTGGTGGTGAGCGCCTGGTGGTGATGGGCGTCGGTCAGGATCAGCACGGGCAACGGCGCGCTCGACGGCACCAGACGCTGCCCGGCCAGATATTTGTACAGCCGGCTGGTTTCGGCGGCGCAGGCACGCGCAGTCTCGACTGCGGAACCCGCCGCCAAGGGACTCAACCGGCTGAACCTGAGCCGTCGGTTTTCAAGGAACGTCTGGCGAATACCGGCGCGGCCGACCGAAACCAGCAGGCAGTGCGGGGCGGCGACCTTCAGTTTTCGCGCCATGGCCGGCGCCAGCAACGGTACCGAATACACCCCGGCGAGTTGGGTTTCGCACTGCCGTGCCGCCGTGAGCCATGGTTCGATCAACGGGAGCCGGGTGAGGGCCGCAAACAGCATGCGTTGGTCGCGTCGTCCGCCGGGTTCCCGATCCAGCGGCAGCCCGGCGACCAGCGGCGTGCCGTAGAAGAGTTGGCCCAGTTTGCGGCGAACCACGGCTTGCCGGTCGCTTCCGCGCACGAAGGGAATGGTGTCGAACTGGAAACCCTCCTCCGCCATGTCCGCCAGCAAATAGAAGACGCTGTTGGGGTGCTTGCGAAGATAGTGCTGAAAATCCGTGGCCCCGGTTTCGCTGCTGCGGAAAACCCCCTCGCCGCGCAGCCTGCCCGACCGCCAGGAGTAGGCGGAGATCCCCGTCGCGTCGGCATGGAGCAGTCGGTGTTGCGGCATGGCGGGCTCAGATTTTCAGGCGGGTGATGACGTCGTAGATGGGGCCGAGCACCGACAGCATCACCCACATCAGCAGCAGACCCAGCACCACGGTCAAGGCCGGTTCGGCCACGGCCTGAAGGCGCTCCACCGACTCTTTGACGTCACGATTGTAGAAATAGCTTACGTTTGCCAGGGCGGTGTCCAGCCCCCCCGTGTTTTCGCCCACCCGCAGCATGCGCAGCACCAGCGGCGGGAAAAGCCCGACGCTCTGGAACGCGGAGGTGAGGTTCTGGCCTTCGGCAATCAGGTTGCCGGCGCGGCGCAGCGCCTGCCGCACCGCCCGATTGCCCACCACGTCTTCAGTCGTGCGCACGGCATCGATGACGGCGATTCCTGACGCGTAGAGCATGGCGAATACCGTGGCAAAACGGGACAGGATGATCTTGTTCAGGATCGGCCCGAACAGCGGGACGCGCAATTTGAAGCCGTCCCACTGCAGGCGGGCACCGGGGTCGAAGTAGAGAGCGGCACGCAGTCCGGCGACGGCGAGCAGCGGTAGCCCGACGAAGAGGTACCAATAGTTGGTCAGCGCATGGGAGAAGGCCATCAAGGCCACGGTTTGCATCGGCAGTTCCTGGCCCATATTGCGTATGAAGCCGGCCATCTGCGGAACCAGATAGACCATGAGGAAAAGCGTAACGCCAACGACGACCGTCCCCACCAGCGCCGGGTAGGTGACGAGCTTCTTGGTGTGGGAGGCCAACTCGTCTTCCCATTTCAGGGAGTCCGCCAGATTCCTCAGCACCTCGGGCAGCCGCCCGGAAAGTTCTCCCGCTCGCACCAGGTTGGCGAACACTGCATTGAAGATCCGCGGACGATCGCCCATGGCCTGGGACAGCGTCTTGCCGCCTTCGATATCCTCCACCAGGCCCGCCATCGCGGCGCGCATGCGTGGGTCGGCCACCGTATCGCGCAAATCACTCAGGGCCTCGAGAATCGGCACGCCGGCGCGCACCAGTTGTTCCAGGTGGAAACAGAAGTTGATCAGTTCCCGCCGCGGGATCCGGCCGCCAAGCAAGGTGGAGCGGTTTTTGACCGGTTCCCCCGTGATGAAGTCCAGATCCATGCGCTTCAGGCGCATTTCCAGGTCGACGGGGTTGAGCGCGTCCATGCGGCCGAGGATCAGCCGCCCCTGTGCATCCATCGCCTTGTAGGTGTAAACCGCCACTGCTAGATCATGCGCTCGGTAAGGTCGACCACCCGCGCCACTTCGTCCAGGGATGTGGAGCCATCCAGCACGCGGTCCACGCCGTCTTCGGCCAGACTGCGAAAACCGCGCTCCTGGGCCGCGGCGCGCAGTTCGCGCAAGGTGGCGCGCTTGGCCACCAGTTCGTCCAGGTCCGCGTCCATGCGCACCAGCTCCATGATCGCGCGCCGCCCGCGGTAGCCCTGAAAATCGCACAGGTCGCAGCCCATGGCGCTGTGGATCATGGGCGGCCGGCCCTCCGGATTGCCGAGCAACTCCAGTTCATGGTCTTCGGCCCGGCGCGGCCGCTTGCAATGCGGGCAGAGCTTGCGCACCAGACGCTGCGCCACGATGCCGATGATGTTGCCGGCCATGATGTCGGGCAGGATGCCGATGTCCAGCAGGCGCGGGATCGCGCCCAGGGCGGTATTGGTGTGCAGGGTGGAATAGACCTGGTGACCGGTCATGGCGGCGCGGAACGCCATTTCCGCCGTGTCTTGATCGCGGATCTCGCCCACCAGGATCACGTCCGGATCCTGCCGCATCATCGAGCGCACGCCACTGGCGAAATCGAGTTTCGACACCTCCGCCACGGAGGTTTGGCGGATGATGGCCATCGGATACTCCACCGGATCCTCCAGGGTCATGATGTTGATGGCCTCGGAATTGATGTGGTTGAGCACCGAATACAGGGTGGTGGTCTTGCCGCTGCCGGTCGGCCCGGTGGCCAGGATGATGCCTTCCGGCCGGGCGATCATCAGCCGTAGCGTGCGCAACTGGCTGTCCGTCAGCCCGAGCCGGTCCAGAGGAACCAGCCCTTTCTGCCGGTCGAGGATGCGCAGCACGATGTTTTCGCCGTGGATCGTCGGCTGGGCCGACACGCGGAAATCCACCGCCCGACCGCTGATGTTGAGGGAGATGCGCCCGTCCTGGGGCGCGCGGGTTTCGGCGATGTTCATGTTGCTCATCACCTTGACGCGCACTGCCATGGCGGGCCAGTAGGATTTGTGCAGCGCCCGGATCTGCCGCAGGATGCCGTCGATGCGGTAGCGGATGCGCAGGAAATTCTGCTCCGGCTCGAAGTGGATGTCCGATGCTTCCCGCTTCACCGCGTCGGTGAGCAGGGCGTTGATGAGGCGCACCACCGGCTGGCTGTATTCGTCGGTGGACGCGGCCAGGGCGCGATAGTCGACCTCGCCGGTCTCGATCTCGTTGAGGATGCCGTCGATCGACAACTCGTGACCGTAGTAGTGGTCGATGGCGCGGGAGATCTCCGATTCACCGGCAATCACCGTTTCGATTTCGATCTCGTCGGGTGCCAGGGCGCGCAGCTTGTCCTGGGCGACGATGTCGTTGACGTCGGCGATGGCGATGGTGAGCCTGTGCTTGGCGCGGTCGTAATCCAGCGGCAACAGGCGGTGGCGCTTGGCCAGTTCCCGCGGTACCAGGCTCAACGCACCGGGATCGACGATGGCGTGGGCCAGATCGACGCTGCGCTTGCCCAGGCTTTCGCCCAGCGCATCGCGCAACGTCGCCTCGGAAACGAACCCCAGGGACACCAGCAGCTTGCCCACCGGCTGGTTGGACTTGCTCTGCTCCAACAGGGCAATGCGCAACTGGTCTTCCGAGATCACCCCTTGGGCGATGAGGATCTGGCCGATGGGGCGCCGATAGAGCGAGAGTGAATTCATGGCGTCACGACTGCGCGGAATAGCCCCGGGGGCAGGGCGCCTATTGCTGCAGTTCCTGCTGCAATTCGCGTACGCGGGCGGCCGCATCGGAAGGGGCGAACGCCGCGGGGCGTGTCGCTGCGGCGGCCAACGCCCCCTGATAATACTGCAACGCCGAACGCGCCTGCCGCAGGTGGTCCAGGCTCACTGCGAGATTGAACTGGTAGTCGGCATTGCCCGGATCCCCGGAATAGGCCTGAAAGTAGGCTTGCTGTGCGTCGCGCCATTGGCCGCGCCCGGCGTAAAGATTCCCCAGGGCGAAATGGGCGGCGTGGGCTTCGGAGCGGTCGGCGGCCAACGCGGATAGCCGCTGTTCCGCCTGACGCGGATCGGTCTCGCGGCGCAGGTTGAGCAGGCCAGCGGTGGCCGTCGGGTCTTTCGGGTCTGCTTCCAGGGCGCGCCGATAGAAAGCCTCCGCCGCTTCGGCCTGGCCCTGGCTCAGGCTGATGGCGGCGAGCCCGTGGAGTGCGTCGCGGTTGTTCGGATCCGAGCGCAGCGCCGACTCGTATTCCCGGCGCGCGGCGGTGAGGTCGCCGGCCTGGAACGAGCGGTAGCCCCGCGCGACCGCGGGTTCGACGCTCAGACGTCCATGGCCGATGCGTATGGCGGGCGTCTCCAGTGCCTGGGGATCCGCAGCGGGGAATCCACTATGGGCGCGGTTCCTGAAGGGGCGTACGGCAGGAGCGGGCTCCCGCGGGACCGCGGCAGTGGGCTGAGGTAATGTCGGTGAGGCTTGCGCGGCATTCGCCGGCGCTTGGGCCGGGGTGGCGCCCACTGCGGCAGCGGCCACCGCTGGCGCGGGGGCAGGAGTCTTCGCTGACGGCGCGGAAGGGCGGGGCGAAATCGTTGCCGGTGCGGCAGCGGCGGGCGGTGCCGGATTTCGGGGAGCCGCCGAGGCCACGACCAGAGAAGATTTCGGCCGCAGTTGCCACCAGAAGTAGCCCGCGATTATTGCAATGGCGACCAAGGTGATCGCGCTCAGGCCGATCAGAAAGGTCTTCTGCGAGGGCTCGGCTTTGACGGCGAACAACTGGGCCGCCGCTTCCTTCTCTGCTTCCTCCGCAGCGGAGGGCGCCGACTCGGGCCGCCAGTTCGCGCCGGGAAGGGCGAACTGATCATCCAGCAACTCCAGTTTTGTCGGCAGTTTGGGTAGTGATTCGGGGGCGGCGTGATTCGCGCCGACGGTCTCCGCAAACTCCCCCGAGCCGCCGCTTCTCCCTTCCGTCGTCGTCTGGGCCAGGCGCTTGGCCTCTTCGGCCTTTTTCAGCGCGTCCATGAGCAGGCTCACGGCTGCGCGGCTCCCCGGGGTGGTGCCAGACGGCGTTCCCGCCCCTGCGGGTCGAGGAGAAAGTCGTCTGCCGGTAGTTGCTCGCGGTAGCCGCGGTAGTCGCCGTTCAGGCCGGCTTCGCGCACCACGATGGGCCGCAGAAAAATCACCAGTTCGGTCTTCTGGACGGCATTGTTGCGATTGTTGAAAATTTCCCCCACGCCGGGAATGGCGCCGAGAAATGGGATGCGCCCGGTCTTGTAGTCCACCCGGTCTTCCATCAGCCCCCCGAGCACGGCGACATCGCCGCTGGGCACACGCAGCACGGATTCGATCTCGCGCGTGCGGATTTCCGGCACGAGGTTGCTGAGCCCAACCTTGGCAATTTCCGGATTCGGATCCTGCTTGAAATCGATCACGCTGGAGATTGTCGGGCGGATGTTCAGAATCACCGCCTCGCGTTCGCTGATCTGGGGGGTGACCGCCATCACCAGGCCGACCGAGACCGACTGGGGCGTGGTCGTCACTGTGGTCTGCGCGTTGGTCTGGTTGGTCGTCGTGTCTGCCTTGACGTTGAAATAGACAATGCTGTCTACGATCTTCAGCAAGGCGGTCTGGTTGTTGAGGACCGAAAGGCGCGGGCTGGAAAGCACTTTCACCGTGCCGAAAGATTCCAGAAACTGCACCGCCACATTGACGTCCAGCGGTGAGTTCTTGTTCAGGAAGGTGAGCAGGAACGGTGTCGCCTGGCCGGTACTGCTCGCGCCCAGGCCCGGGCTTGCGATACCGAAGGTCGAGCCATTGGCTCGCGTGCGCGACCAGTCGATGCCCTGGCGGTAACCGTCACTCAGGGCCACCTCGACGATGGTGGCTTCAATCAGCACCTGCCGCTTGGCCGCGGCCATCACGGAGTCGAGAAATTCCTGGATCTTTTCGTGCTGGCGGCCCGTCGCGCGCACCGTCACCGTGCCGCTCGATGGATTGATGATGACCGAGGCGGCTTCGCGGAACGTGGCGCGGCGGACGACGGTTGTTTCGGTATCTTCCCCCTGTGCGGGGTCGGGAATCGCGGCGACAGGGTTTTGCTGCTGGGTCCGGTTGCTGCGCCCGCCGCGCGCGGTCGATTGGGGGCTACCCGGTCCGGCGGTGGCCCGGGTGTCGGCCCGCTCGATCACGGTCTCGCTGGAGCCTTCCGGCAGGATCTTGTCGGTCTCCCGGAGAATGTCCTTGACGTTCTTCTCCAGGTCGTCCCAGAAGCGGTTTTTCGACTCATTCTTGATGCTAGTGGTGGAGACATTGCCGGCACCGATTGCGCCAGCGGTGCCCGTCGTGCCGCTACCGCTGGCCGCGCCGCCGCTGGCGATTTGGGTATTGATGGAAACGGTGCCGGTCAGCTCGCGGGACATGTTTACGTAGTCCAGGCGGTAAGTACGCAGAAAAGGCGAGTCGGGCATCACCAGCAG
>JBAWHH010000142.1:0-4021 GCA_049593715.1 Rhodocyclaceae bacterium | reverse complement strand
GCGATGCGGGGGCTGTGGGCCTGCCACCAGGTGTCGAAAGCGTCGCGCACCGCCTGTTCCCGCGCCAGGACGCTAGGGTCGGATTCGATGATGTGTTTGAGGGCTTGGCGGCCCTCGCCCCTCGTCCCAGCCCTCTCCCCAGTGGCGTGGGACGAGGGAGCCAGATCGGCGCGGAAGTCGAAGTAGTCGGCGTCGCGCTCGACGAACAGCGCTTGCGGATCCAGCCCGTGGGCGGCGAAAAGTTCAGCCTTGGCCAGCACTTCGGCCTTGGGCACGCCGCCCAGCAGGTGGGCGCGCACGTCGTGGGGTTCGGGCGGCGGGGCATTGTCGGCGTAGCGGCGGATGTTGAGGTTGTAGTCGTTGTCGCGCAGCGTGGCGTTGCTGACGATGGCGCTAAAGCCGGGCACTTCGGCGAAGCCGTCGTAGGTGTTGACGATCTTCTCGATGTGTTCGGGCAGCAGGTGGTTCTGCGCCCGGCCTTCGAAGTATTCGCGGTCGGCGTTGATGAACAGCACTTTGCCCTGGCGCCCGGCGGGCTTGCCGCTCTGCAGCCCCAGGCGCTGGCGCAGCACCAGCACGCAGGCGGGGATGCCGGTGCCGTAGAACAGGTTGGCGGGCAGGCCGATCACGGCTTCCAGCAGGTCGGCCTCGATCAACGCGGCGCGGATGGCGCGCTCTTCGCCGCCGCGGAACAGCACGCCGTGGGGCATCACGGTGGCCATCAGGCCGCCGTCGCGCAGCACCGCCACCATGTGCTGCAGAAACATCAGGTCGGCTTTCTTGCTGCCCAGGGGCACCTGGCCGTAGCGGAAACGCTCGGGGTGCCGGGGCTGGAAGACGGGCTGGCCGCTGCGGTCGGTGTCGGCGGTGCCCCAGTTGATGGAGAAGGGCGGGTTGGAGAGCACGCGGTCGAAGCGCATCAGTTCGCCGTTTTCCACATGCTGCGGTTCGGCCAGGGTGTCGTCGTTGCGCAGGTCGGCGCTGCTGATGCCGTGCAGCAGCATGTTCATCTTGGCGATGGACCAGACGGTGCCGTTGGCTTCCTGCCCGCACAGGTCGGCGCGGGTGCCGTCGCCGCCGTGCTCGTCGATGTATTCCTTGGCCAGGATCAGCATGCCGCCGGAGCCGACGCAGGGGTCGTAGATGCTGTGGCGCTGCTCGGGCTTGACCAGCCGCACCATCATGCGCACCACCGAGCGCGGGGTGTAGAACTCGCCGCCTTTTTTGCCGGCGCTGTCGGCGAATTCTCCGATCAGGTATTCGTAGGCGGCACCCAGCAGGTCGGGGAACTCGAAGTCTTCGTTGCGCAGCCGGTAGGTGCTGAAATGGCTGATGAGCTGGCGCAGCTTGATGTCGGGGATCTTGCTCTGGCCGACCTTGCGCGAGAAGTCGATGTGCTCCAGCACTTCGGCCAGGCTGGAGTTGTTGCTTTCCAGGCCGCCGAGCGCGCGGTTGAGAAATCCGCCTACGTCGACATGGGCTTCGTTGACCAGATAGTCCCAGCGCGAATGGGGCGGGACGTAGAAGGACTGGCCGTACCAGCGTTTCAATTCGGCGCTTTCCCGGGATGCGGCTTCAGACTTGCCCCCGGCGCGTTCCTGGGCGACCACTTGTTCGCGGCGCTGATCGAACACGTCGGAGCAGCGCTTGAGAAACAGCATGCCGAAGATGTATTCCTTGAATTCGGAAGCGTCCATCTTGCCGCGCAGGATGTCCGCGGCTTTGAACAGGTGGCGTTCAAGCTGAACCAGGGTGAGAGCCATTTGGTTTGTTGTGGTGTGCGGGGTTCTGCCTCGCGTTGGGCCGGGCGGCGGCAGAAACGGTAAGAAAATCAATGGCCTTGGTGGAAGTATGGCGGAGCGCCGCGGGCGGCGTCAATGGCCGTCCGAGGTTCCGGCACGGTGAATTGGTTCTCCGTCATTCCAGCGGAAACGGGAATCCAGATTCACCAATCTATTCAGGGCATTGAGCCCTAACTTGACGAACGAACTGGATTCCCGCTTACCCCCGCGGGAATGACGGAAAGTCAATGAGTTGTAGCCAGGAATAAGTCGGCCGTGAGGTTCCGCCAGGACGAGTGGAGTTCGCGATTCCTCGGCCGGCCTGCTCGGCGCCAGCGGCGGCGGCAGTCGCCTTTACCCATCTTTACGCAGCCTTACCTTGCGCTGCCGTTTGCTGACTCCCTCCGCCTTTAATGTTGCGGCCATGGCGTGATCGATAGGCGCCATTGATCGACACAACCGACAGGAGATAGAAATGAGCAGACGCAAATCCGTAGTGACGGCAGCCCTGATCACCACCCTGGTCGCCGGACTGGCGAGCGGAGCAGCCTCCGCTTACCGCGGCGGGCACGGCGGCGACGGATTCGGGCATGGCATGGGCGAGGGCCATGGCATCGAGCGCATGGTGGACTGGCTGGACCTGAGCGCTTCGCAGCGCACTTCGGTGCGGGCGATCGAAGACAAGTACCGGCCACAACTGCGCACCCTGCGCGACCAACTGGCGGACTCGCGCAAGGCGCTGCGGGATCTTTCCACCCAGGCCAAGCCGGACGAGCCCAAGGTACGCACGCTGGCCGATGCCCAGGGCAAGGCCATGTCCGACCTGATCGTGCTGCGCACCCGCATGTTCGGCGAGATGCAGCAGTTGCTTACGGAGGCGCAACGCGCTAAGTTGCGCGACTTCCGCGAGCGCGGACCGATGCCCCGTCGGGGCTGACCCCGAATCCGGAGCCCCCCTTGCGGGGGCTTCGTTTTTCCGGCAAATGCAAAATCCAATCTAGGGAGCCATCATGGAATTGCGAGATACCCTTTCGAGCTTCGGCAAGGTCTCCATTGCCAACCACTGGATAACTGCGGTGCTGATCGTCGGCATGCTGGCCTTCGGCTGGTACATCGAGGATCTGCCCAAGGGTCCGGAAAAGGCCGCGCTGATCGGATGGCACAAGTCCTTCGGCCTGACGGTGCTGATCCTGACCCTGTTCCGTTTCGTCTGGCGCCGCCAGAACCCGACGCCAACTCCGCTCGGCCAGGCCACGCCGGCCCAGTTGAAAGTCGCCACGTCGGTGCAGCATGTGCTGTACGCCGCGATGGCGGCGATGCCGCTGACGGGCTGGCTCATGTCCTCCTCCGCCGGCCGCGACGTTTCTTTCTTCGAGATGTTCACGCTGCCGCCCCTGTTCTGGAAAAGCGAGTTCTTCAACGGCGTGTTCCACTGGCTGCATTCCACGGTGGCGATCATCCTCGTCATCGCCCTCGCGCTGCACATCGCCGCTGCGCTGAAGCACCACTTCATCGAGCGCAACGACACGCTGAACCGCATGCTCGGCAAGCCCCTGCAAGAAGCCGCCCCGGAATCCAGTTCGGCAGGCTGATGCGCAGGCGCTGAACCTGCGCCAAGCCGAGACTGTCTGAAGGGCGGGCCAGGCCTCCGGGCCGCCCGCCCTGGTGTTTTGTTGCACCGTTGTTTGCCTCGCCCCGACCCCAACGCTGTCGCGCCACAAACACAATAAGTAGAAAGCCGTTCCATGACCCCCACCCCCGACGAGTCCGTACCGGACATCGCCTCCACGCTGCAAATCGGCCACACCATCACCGCCTCGCGGCGCCGCCGCCTGATGTTCGGCGGCGCGGCCGTGGCCATCGTGGCGGTCCTGATCTGGCTGTTTTCCGGCGATGGTGACGAGGTGCGCTACGCCACTGCCAAAGCGGAGCGCGGCGATCTGGCGATCACCGTCACCGCCACCGGCACGCTGCAGCCCACCAACCAGGTGGACGTGGGCAGCGAACTGTCGGGCACCGTCAAGACGGTGGAGGTGGATTACAACGACCGTGTGAAGGTGGGGGAAGTGCTGGCGCGGCTCGACACATCCAACCTCGACTCCCAGGTGATTCAGTCCGAGTCGGCCTTGCTGACGGCGGAGGCCAAGGTGCGCGAAGCGACCGCCAGCCAGGCGGAGACGCGCCGCGAGCTGGCCCGCACCCGCGATCTGATCGCCCGCAATGCCGCTTCGGACAAGGAT
>JBAWHH010000141.1:0-2200 GCA_049593715.1 Rhodocyclaceae bacterium | reverse complement strand
CAGGACACCGGCGCCATCCAGGCCATTTCCGAAGCGCCCCAGTCCATCTCTTTCACGGCCATGGCGCAGCGCCAGCGCCAACTGGCCCGCGCCGTGCTGGAAGACCCCGCGGTGGAAAGCCTGTCGTCCTTCATCGGCGTGGACGGCACCAACGCCACGCTCAACAGCGGGCGCATGCTCATCAATCTCAAGCCGCTGTCGGACCGGGATGCCAGCGCGATGGAAGTGATCCGCCGCCTGCAGCCCCGGCTGGCCGAGGTGCCCGGCATCACGCTCTACATGCAGCCGGTGCAGGATCTGACCATCGAAGACCGCGTCAGCCGCACCCAGTACCAATTCACGCTGGAAAACGCCGATCCCGCGGAATTGACGATCTGGGCGCCGCGGCTGGTGGAGCGGCTGCGCCAATTTCCCGAACTGGCGGATGTGGCCAGCGACCTGCAGGACCAGGGCTTGCAGGCGTATGTGGAGATCGACCGTGACAGCGCCGCCCGCCTGGGCGTGACCACCGCCGCCATCGACAACGCGCTTTACAACGCCTTCGGCCAGCGGCTGGTGTCGACGATCTTCACCCAGTCCAACCAGTACCGCGTGGTGCTGGAGGTCGGGCCGGAATTCCAGCGCGGGCCGGGGGCCCTGGAGGACATCTACGTGCCGGCGGCGCTGCCGGGGCAGGCCGCCCAGCAGGTGCGCCTGAGCACGGTGGCGCGCATCGTCGAGCGCACGGCGCCCCTGGCGATTCACCACTTGGGGCAGTTTCCCGCCACCACCATTTCTTTCAATCTGGCGCCGGGCGCCGCCCTGGGCGGGGCGGTGGAGGCGATCCGTGGGGCGGAAGCGGGACTCGGCCTGCCGGCCAGTTTCCAGACGCGTTTCCAGGGTGCGGCGCTGGCCTTCCAGGGCTCGCTGGACAACACCCTGCTGCTGATCCTGGCCGCCATCGTCACCATGTACATCGTGCTGGGCGTGCTCTATGAGAGCACCATCCATCCGGTCACCATCCTGTCCACGCTGCCTTCCGCCGGGGTGGGTGCGCTGCTGGCGCTGATGATCTCCGGCAACGACCTGGGCATCATCGGCGTCATCGCCATCATCCTGCTCATCGGGATCGTGAAGAAGAACGCCATCCTGATGATCGACTTCGCCCTGGAGGCCGAGCGGCGCGAAGGCAAGACGCCGCGGGAGGCGATTTTCGAAGCCTGCCTGCTGCGCTTCCGCCCCATTCTCATGACCACCATGGCCGCGCTGCTGGCGGCGCTGCCGCTGATGTTGGGCAGCGGCATGGGGGCGGAGCTGCGCCGGCCGCTGGGCATCGCCATGGTGGGCGGTCTGCTGGTGAGCCAGGTGCTGACGCTGTTCACCACGCCGGTCATCTACCTGGCTTTCGACCGGCTGGCGCGGCGCTGGCGGCCGGTGCGGGCGGAGGCGGATGGGCCTGTGGAAGAGGTGAAGCCTTGAACATCTCCCGGCCTTTCATCGAGCGGCCGGTCGCCACGACGCTGCTCACCCTGGGCATCGCGCTGGCGGGTTTCGTGGCGTTTTTCCAGTTGCCGGTGTCGCCGCTGCCCCAGGTGGATTTCCCCACCATTTCGGTGCAGGCGTCGCTGCCAGGGGCGAGCCCGGAGACCATGGCCTCGTCGGTGGCCACGCCCCTGGAGCGCTCCCTCGGGCGCATCGCCGGGGTGACAGAGATGACTTCCTCCAGTTCCCTGGGCTCCACCCGCGTCACCCTGCAATTCGATCTGAACCGCGACATCGACGGTGCGGCGCGGGACGTGCAGGCCGCCATCAACGCCGCCCGCAGCCTGCTGCCCAGCGGCTTGCCGAGCAACCCGACCTATCGCAAGGTGAATCCCGCAGATGCGCCGATCATGATCCTGGCGCTCACTTCCGCCACCCTGACCCCGGGGCAGATGTACGACGCGGCGGACACCCTCCTGGCGCAGAAACTGGCCCAGGTGAGCGGCATCGGCCAGGTGCGGGTGGGCGGCGGGGCGCTGCCTGCGGTGCGGGTGGAACTCAACCCGCCGGCCCTGGACCGCCTGGGCATCGGCGTCGAGGAGGTGCGCAGCGCCATCGCCGCCAACAACGTCAATCGCCCCAAAGGCTCGGTGGCGGACGGGGAGCGCAACTGGCAGATCGGCGCCAACGACCAGGCGCGCAAAGCCGCCGACTACCTGCCGGTGATCGTCGCCTACCG
>JBAWHH010000140.1:0-1882 GCA_049593715.1 Rhodocyclaceae bacterium | reverse complement strand
CCGCTCGGGCAACGACCGTAGGTCAGGGCGATTCTGGTTGTGGCCTGCGACGTGAAAGGGAGGAGCCTCGAATGTCGGGAAATCCGCAAACGGTAGGCGACGTGCTGGCGCGGCGGGGCGTCAGCCGTCGCAGCTTCCTTAAGGCCTGCAGCGTGCTGGCGTCGGTACTGGCCTTGCCGCCCGGCGCCGCGGCCGAACTGGCCCAGACGCTGGCGAAAGCCCAGCGGCAATCGGTCATCTGGCTTTCGTTCCAGGAATGCACCGGCTGCACCGAATCCCTCACTCGGTCCGATGCGCCCACCCTGGAAAGCCTGCTTTTTGATCTGATTTCTCTCGATTATCACGAAACCCTCTTTGCGGCCGCGGGCGCGGCGGCGGAACGGGCCCGCGACCAGGCAATGCGGGCTTCCGCGGGCAAGTACCTGGTGATTGTCGATGGCTCGCTGCCGGGCAAGGAAACCGAGTATTACTCCACCAGTGCCGGCGCCAGCAACTACGAAACCCTCATGGCGGTCTCCAAGGACGCCATGGCGATCGTCGCGGTCGGCAGTTGCGCCGCTTTCGGCGGGCTGCCCATGGCCAGCCCCAATCCGACCGGCGCGCGGTCGGTGGCCGATCTGGTAAAGGACAAGCCAGTGATCAACGTGCCGGGCTGCCCGCCGATTCCGGTGGTGTTGACCGGGGTGCTGGCCCACATCCTCACTTTCGGCAAACTGCCCGCTCTCGACCACCTCGGCCGGCCCAAGCTGTTTTTCGGCGAGACCATCCACGACCGCTGTTATCGCCGCCCGTTCTACGAGCAGGGCAAGTTTGCAAAGAGTTTCGATGACGAAGGTGCGCGTAGCGGCTGGTGCCTCTACGAACTGGGCTGCAAAGGTCCGGTGGCCTACAACGCCTGCGCCACGCTGAAGTGGAACCAGGGCGTCAGCTTCCCCATCGCGTCCGGGCACGGCTGCCTCGGTTGCTCCGAGCCGGGATTCTGGGACAAGGGCAGCTTCTACTCGCCGCTGTCCACCGGCCAACTGGCGAAGGGCAGTACCGTCGCCGCGACGGCGGTCGCCGGTGTCGCCGCGGGGGCCGTGGCGTCGGCCGTTGCCCGCGCACGCCAGCGCAAAGTCACGGAGGGCGAATGACATGGATCAAGGCATGGATCTGCTCACTTTCGCCCGCGGCCCGGCGCTGCAGTGGTCGCTCCTCATCCTCGTGTTCGGGGTCGCGTGGCGTCTGGCGGGGGTGCTGCTTCTCCGCAGGAAGGTGGATCTCTCCGAGCCCCGGAGTGCCGCCCCGGTGGCTGGCGGCCTGCGCATGATCTGGGCGCGTATGTGGCCCAAGCCGGAATTCATGCGCGCCTCGATCATCGATCTGGCCCTGGGTTACGCTTTCCACGTCGGGCTGTTTATCGTCGTCTTTTTTGGCCTGCCGCACATCCTGTTCATCGAGTCGGTAACCGGGTTGTCCTGGCCCAACCTGCCCAACGGCGCCGTGTTTTTCGTCGGGGCGGTTGCCCTGGCGGCGCTGGTGGCCCTGCTCATTCACCGCCTTGCGACGCCGGTCAAGCGGCTGCTGTCCAACTTCGACGACTACTTCAGTTGGTTCGTCACGGCGGCGCCGCTGGCGACGGGTCTGCTGGCGGCGGCCCACGTCGGTGCGCGCTACGAGACGCTGCTCGCCCTGCACATCCTCAGCGCCGAACTGCTGTTCGTCTGGCTACCTTTCGGCAAGCTGATGCACACGTTCTGGGTTTTCATATCGCGGGGTGCGACGGGCGCCGCCTTTGCCCGGAAAGGAGCGGGGATATGAGCGCGGCTACTGCACAGCCTGCGGTTCCGCCGGCGCCGGCGAACGATCCCGACGTCCGGGCCGACAAGCAGCGGGATATGCC
>JBAWHH010000139.1:0-2267 GCA_049593715.1 Rhodocyclaceae bacterium | reverse complement strand
AGGAAGTGGTGGGCGATCGGGCGGTCTTCCGCCCGGACGGCGAGACCCCTTTGCCGATCGACGAACTGCCCTTGGTCCGGGCGCTCAAAGGCGAAACCGTCCAGGACGTCGAATTGGTTCAAGCCGGCGCCAATGGCTGCAAACTCCCGCTGCTCTGCAACGCCGCGCCGATCCGGGGTACAACGGGGCAGATCACTGCTGCGGTGGTTGTCTGGCGCAACATCAGCGAGCGCAAACAGGCGGAGGCGGCGCTGCGCGAGAGCGAAGAGCGGCAGCGCCTGCTGGCGGACAACCTGCCGGACAGCGCCGTTTATCAGTACGTCCATGCGCCGGACGGCCGAGTCCGGTTCGTCTATTTCAGCGCCGGGGTCGAACGGCTCAACGGCGTCGCGGCAGCCGACATATTGCGCGATGCCGGTGCCCTGCATCGGCAGATCCCGGCGGAGCACATGGCGCGGCTTATCGAGGCCGAGGCGCGCAGCAAGCGTGATCTGTCCGACTTCGACATCGAGGTTCCGATGCGAAGGCCGGATGGCGAGTTGCGCTGGATGCACCTGCACTCGCGCCCGCGCCGGCTGCCGGATGGAGACACCATCTGGGACGGCGTGCAGATCGACGTCACCGCACGCAAGGCGGCCGAAGCGGCATTGCGCGAGAGCGAACTGCGCTACCGCACGCTGGTGGATGCCACCAGCGCCGTGAGCTGGTCGTGCCCGCCCTCGGGCCTTCAAGTCGCGCCGCAGCCCTCGTGGAAGGCCTTCACCGGCCAGAGCACCGAGGAGATGCTGGGCACGGGTTGGACCCGGGCGGTCCATCCCGACGACGCCGCCGCGGCGGGCGATCGGTGGCGAGAGGCAGTCGCGCGCGGTCTGCCTTTCACGAGCGAACACCGCATTCGCCGCCACGACGGCCAGTGGCGCTGGATGAGCGTGCACGCCGCCCCGATCCGCGATGCCGAGGGCGAAGTCTTCGAGTGGATCGGCATGTGCCTGGACGTCACCGAGCGCCGGGCAACGGAAGACGCGCTGCGCCAGAGCGAACGGCGTTTCCGCCAGGTCACCGAGTCGCTGCCGCAACTGGTCTGGACCTGCGCGGCGGATGGCCCCTGCGACTACCTGAGCCTGCAGTGGGTGCGCTACACAGGCAAGAGTGAAGCCGAACAACTGGGGTACGGCTGGCTGGAGCAACTACATCCGGACGACCGCCGGCGAACCATCGACCGATGGCAATCGACGGCGAGCAAAGGCGAGGCTTTCGACATCGAATTCCGCATCCGCCGGCACGACGGGGCGTACCGCTGGTTCCGCACGCTGGCCGTGCCGCTGCGGGATGAGGCAGGCCAGATCGTCAAGTGGTTCGGCAGCAACACCGACATCGAGGACATCAAGCAGGCCGAGGCGGCTTTGCGGGAGAGCGAGGAGCGCTTCCGCCTGTTCATGGACAACAGCCCGACCATCGCCTGGGTCAAGGACGAAAGCGGCCGGCACGTCTATCTCAGCCGCGCCTACGAACAGCGTTTCGGCGTGCGGCTGGAGGACTGGCGCGGCAAGACCGACGCCGAACTGTGGCCGCCCGAGACGGCTGCCGCGTTCCGCAGGAATGACCTGGCAGTATTGGCCGCCGAGCAGCCTTTGCAGGTCACCGAAGAAACGTGCGACCCGGATGGCGGCCGCTGCTACTGGCTGAACAACAAGTTTCCGTTCCGCGACGCGGCGGGCCGCCGCTACGTGGCCGGCATCGGGCTGGACATCACGGCGTTGAAACTGGCTGAGGAGGAGTTGCGCGTCAGCGAAGCGCGTTACCGCGCCATCGGTGAGTCCCTGCCCTACGGCGTCTGGGCCTGCGACGCGCAAGGGCGAAACACGTACGCCAGCGAGAGTTTCCTGCAACTGGTCGGGCTGACCCAGGAGCAATGCGCCGATTTCGGCTGGGGCGGCGTGCTGCATCCCGACGATGCCGAACGCACCATCGCCGCCTGGAAAGAGTGCAGCCGGAGCGGGGGCAAGTGGGACATCGAGCACCGCTACCGCGGCGTCGACGGCGAGTACCACGACATCCTGGCCCGGGGCGTGCCGATCCGCAACGAGGGCGGCGAGATCACCGGCTGGGTCGGCATCAATCTGGACATCAGCCGCCTGAAGGACACCGAGCGCGCCCTGCAGGAGGCCCGGGCGCAACTTCAGGCCTATGCGCTGGAACTCGAAGACCGGGTTGCGCGGCGCACCGCCCGGCTGGAGGAGACCGTGGCCGACCTGGAACACTTCTCC
>JBAWHH010000138.1:0-9922 GCA_049593715.1 Rhodocyclaceae bacterium | reverse complement strand
CCTGGGGCGCGCGGCGCATCAGTTCCGGCAAGGCGCCGCTGTGATCCGGTTCCAGGTGGTTGAGGACGATGTAGCGGATCTCGTCGTAGCGGGCCACCGCCTCCAGGCGGGCGAAAAAATCGGCGGAGAACTCTTCCTTGACCGTGTCGATCACCGCCACGCCGTCCGCGCCGCGTACCACGTAGGCGTTGTAGGTGGTGCCGTTCGCCGTGCGCAGGATGATGTCGAAAGTGCGCAGCGACGGGTCGAAGGCGCCGACCCAAAACACCTTGGGCGCGATCTCGACCGCTTCGCCGGGGCGGACGCGATCTTCGGTCATGCCGACTCCGGCAGCGGGCAAGGCTCCGCGTCGTGCCCTTTGGGACAGGCCTCGACCAGAGATAGCGCCGCCGCCTTGAGGCCAATCCAGCGATCCACCTCAGCACTGTCGAAACCAGCGCGCCTCTCGCCCCCCACCTGCATCAGCGGACGCCGGATCAGCAGCGGATCGGCCAGCATCAACGCAAGCGCCGTGGCCGCATCCACGCCGGCCGGATCCACCTCGCCCGACTTGATGCGCGGCGCCGAGGGGTTGAACCACTGGCCTACCGGCAAATCGCCGAAAAAGGGCCGCAGTGTGTCCACCGTCCACCGGTGGGCGAGGAGGTTGTGCGCCTCGACTTCGTGGCCGGCTTCCGCCAGCGCGGCTTTCTGGCGCGTGTTGTTCTTGCAGCCGGTTTTCTCGAAAAAGATCACGTAAGCCATGGGGCGGGCCCGGTCAAGGCGCGGGACGCGCGTCTTCCGCCGCTCGAAGCGCAAGTTCGTAGGGGATGTGGGTAAGCGAGCCGGGCGGATTCAGCGGCTCGCCGATGTCGTCCAGGATGGCGCACTCGATGGGGCAGATTTCGGCGCACTGGGGCGCGTCGTAATCGCCCAGGCATTCGGTGCAACGATCCGCCAGCACCACGAAGTGCGGCTTCCCCGGGCGGATCGCCTTGTTGGGACAAAGGGGCTCGCAAGCCCAGCAATTGACGCAAGCGTCGGTGATTTCCAGTGCCATGGTCGATTCCTTTCAGGCGCTGCGACGCACTTCTGACGATGGCGCTGCGAGCTTGCCGGCAGCAGCCATCTCGGCATACACGGCTTGCACCGCGTCCTCGATGGGCTCCATGGCCCGTTCGCCGTTGGGCATGATCCCGGCCGCTTCCAGCAGGCCCCAGGGTTCGTAACCGATCTTGGCGCACAGCACCACTTCGCAGCCCTTCAGCGCCTGGATGGTCCGGCCCAGCACCGACTCCGCATCGCCGCAGGTGTCGCCGCCGGAGCAATAGAGATCGGTCTTGCGATGACCGATCAGGCGCACTCCCTCCGCCGACGCTTCGTAGATGAGGAACTCCTTGGCGTGGCCGAAATGCTGGTTGATCAGGCCACCGCCGGAACTGGCGACCGCCATCTTCACCGGCCGCGTCGTCGCTGCTGCCGGCACCGCCTTGCGGCTCGGCGCATGCATCACCACCACCTGCTGGTGGCGTGCCGTCCGTTTGGCCTGGACTTCCGCGTCGATGCTGGCCCGCAGGGCAGCCCGCCGCTGCATGGCCTCGGCGTAGTCGATCTCCATCGCCTCGACCTTCTCCAAGGTGAACTCGGATCCACGGTCCTCGCCCAGCAGCCCGACGGCGTCGGCGCGGCACTGGCGGCAATGGCGCATCATGTTCATGTCCCCGGCGCAGGCATCCTGCAGCGCCAGCAGTTCGTCCTGGGTCGGCGAGCGCTGGCCGGTGAGGCCATAGAAGGTGCCGTGTTCCGCTTCGGCGATGAGCGGCATCACGTTATGCAGGAACGCACCCTTGGCCTTGACGACGCGGCTCACCTCTTCCAGGTGGCGGTCATTGACGCCGGGAATCATCACCGAGTTCACCTTGACCAGGATGCCCCGCGCGGTGAGCATCTCCAGCCCTTTCTGCTGCTGGGCGATGAGAATCGCCGCGGCTTCGCGGCCGAACACGCGCCGGTGTTCCCAGAACACCCAGGGGTAGATCTTGGCGCCAACGTCGGGATCGACACAGTTGATGGTGATGGTGACGTGGTCGATGTTGTACTTCTGCAGTTCATCCACGTACTGGGGCAGGTTCAGCCCGTTGGTGGATACGCAGAGCTTGATGTCGGGGGCCATTTCGGCAACGCCGCGGAAGGTGGCGAAGGTGCGATCCGGATTCGCCAGCGGATCTCCCGGGCCGGCGATGCCAAGCACGCTCATCTGCGGAATGGCGGCGGCTACGGCCAGCGTCTTCTTGATCGCCTGATCAGCCGTGAGCAGTTCCGATACCACGCCCGGCCGCGATTCATTGGCGCAGTCGTACTTGCGGTTGCAGTAGTTGCACTGGATATTGCAGGCCGGCGCCACGGCCACGTGCATGCGGGCGAAGTGGTGGTGCGCCTCCTCGGAATAGCAGGGGTGGTCAGCCACTTTGCGGCGGATGTCTTCAGGCAGTCCCCCAAGTTGCTCCCCGCTCGATCCGCAGGACTTGGCGCTGCAACCGCCGGCGCTTGCGGCGGGAATGTTTCCAAGGACGGGCAGATCCACTGCAGTTCTCCCAGCGATAAGTTCTCGCTGGTTTAACAGCAAGCCCCATGCCCGCCCCGGATACCCCGCTAACTCACTGATTCACCGCACTTCCAGGTATCTGCGCGGGGCGGATGTCGCAAAGGCCACAGTGCCCCCGGCCGACCTTGTGACAAATGCGACAGGGTTTCAGATCTGCCGCACCTTGATGTTCAAGGTCTGGATGCGATAGGCGATCTGGCGCGGCGTCATGCCCAGCAGCCGGGCGGCCTTGGCCTGCACCCATCCCGCCTGCTCCAGCGCGGCGATGACGCGCTCACGGTCGTCCAGGTCGGGATCGTCCAGGGTGGCGGACGGGCTGGCTCCCGGGCGCGGCGAAGTCACGCGTTCCTCGACCCCCGAGAGCAGCACCAGGTCACGGTCGATGGTGCCGTTCTCGGACATGACGGCGGCGCGCTCCAGGCAGTTTTCCAACTCGCGTACGTTGCCCGGCCAGTGATGGTGCAGCAGCACGCGCAGCGCGCTGTCGGTGATCGACACCGTGCGCCCCTGGGCCTTGCCGATCTTGGCGGCAAGGAAGCGGGCAATTTCCGGGATGTCTTCGATGCGCTCGCGCAGAGGGGGGATTTCGATGGGCATCACGTTCAGGCGGTAATACAAGTCCTCGCGGAACTTGCCCTCTTCCACGTAGGACTCCAGATCGCGGTGGGTGGCAGCGATGACCCGCACGTCCACTTTCAGCGTGCGGCTGCCGCCGACCCGCTCCAGTTCCCCCTCCTGCAGGATGCGCAGCAGCTTGGCCTGAAAGGCGCCCGATACCTCGCCGATTTCGTCCAGGAACAGGGTGCCGCCGTCGGCCTGCTCGAAACGGCCTTTGCGCTGAGCAATGGCGCCGGTGAAGGCGCCCTTCTCGTGGCCGAACAGTTCCGATTCCAGCAGGTTCTCCGGCAGCGCGGCGCAGTTGATCTTGACGAAGGCGCCGGAGGCCCGCGGCGAGTTGTAGTGGATGGCATGGGCAATGAGTTCCTTCCCGGTGCCGGTTTCGCCGCGGATGAGCACGGTGGTATTCCATTTCGCCACCTGGCGCACCTGGTCGAATACGCGCTGCATCTGGGCGGTATGGCCGACGACGTTGGAAAAGCCATATTGGCCGCGCACGGCGCGCCGCAGGTTGTCGCGCTCCTCGGTCAGGTCGCGCCGCTCCCGCTCCACTTGCCAGGACAAGCGCACCACTTGGCCGATGAGGTTGGCGGTCATTTCCAGGAACCGCGCCCGCTCATCCAGCAGATCGTCGTGGGCCAGGCAAGGCTGGGCGGCCAGCACGCCCACCAGGGTGCCGCCGACCCGCACCGGCACCGCGACGAAAGGCAGGTCCGGGTCATAGAGGCCGAGGCGGTCGAGAAAACGCGTCTCGTCGCCCAGGCGCTCCAGCACCACCGCACGGCCGCGCTCCATGATCACGCCCACCAGACCTTCGCCGCGCTGGTAGCGCACGGCATCGGCCCGCCCCGGCTCCAGTCCGTGGGCGGCGGTGACGCTCATTTCGCCGGTGGCGGGATCGGCCAGGCTGACCATCCCGCACGCCAGCCCCACCCCTTCGTCCAGCACCCGCAGCACTTCCGAAAGGGTTTCCCTGAGGTTGAGCGAGCGGGAAAGCACTTGAGTTACCCCGAACAGCGTCTCCAGCGACGCCTCCAGGAACACCGTACGTTCTTCTTGATCCTTCTCGGTCATTACGCGTGAATCCATCGTTCAGGCCGACCTATCCGCGGCGCCCGCCAGAGGCAGGCGGACATGGATGCGGCTACCGGCTGTCGTTTTGGGGTCGATTTCGATCATGCCGCCATGGCTGGTCACCACGTCCTGCACCATGGTCAGGCCCATGCCGGCACTGCGGCCCCTGGGCTTGGTGGTGAAGAAGGGCTCGAAAATCTTCAGGCGCAGATCCTCGGGGATACCGGGACCGCTGTCCTCGACGAATACGCTCACCGCGTCCTCGGCGGCGACGGTGGCGATGTGGACTTCCCGCGTCCGGCTACGCGCGCCGACCACGGCATCGATGGCGTTGTCGATGATCTGTTTGAACATGTTGCGCAATTCGGTCGGCCGGCCGGGGATGGCCACCAGCACCGGCGCCGGCTTCCAGTCCACCGTGATGCCGGCGATGAGGAAACGCTGGGTGAGGATGACCAGCACGTCGCGCAGCAACTCGTTGAGGTTGACCGGCACCACCGCCTCGTCCAGATCCATAGGCATGGAGGCGCGCAGGGTCTCCAGGGCATGCTGCCCGGCTTGCAGCGCCTCCCGCAGCACACCGGCCAGCGCCTGCGGATCGTGGGCCGCGCCCCGTCTCTCGACCATATTGGCTGCCGCTGCGATGAGGTTTACCGGCCCCTGTAACTGGTAGATGGCGCCGGCGAGGGTTTCGCGCAGGCTGCGCACGCGCTCGCCTTCCGCCAGCACGGCACGCAGGGCGTTGAAGCGCTGATCTTCCTGCTGGCGCTTGAGGGCGGAAATGTCGTTCATCACCAGCAGCATGTAGGGCCGCCGCTTGGACTCGAAAAACGAATCGGCGCTGGCGTCCTCTTCGACGAACCAGGTGCCGGAACAGGAGAACCAGCGCGCCCCGCCGCCGGAACGCTCGAACTGCACTTCGCGCTCGACGAAACTGCCGCCGTTCTGGCGAATCGCTTCGAACTCGTCGCCCATGATGGTGCGCAGGGCCTCCAGCACGCGGGCCGCGGGCTCCTGAAGTCCCAGGTCGCCGATGAGCTTCTTGTATTCGTGGTTGTCCACGACCACCTGCTCCCGCTCGTCCAGCACCGCCAGTGCAATGGGCGCGCCCTCCACCACCGATTCGATCAGCGCTTTCTGGTTCTGCACCTGGCGTTCAAGTTGGTGCATTGCCGTGACGTCGCGGTGCATGCCGAGGAAATAGATGGTCTCGCCGCGGCTGTCGAGCACGGGCGAGATGGTGATCTCGGCGAGATAGCGCGAACCGTCCTTGCGCCGGTTGACCAGAAGACCGGTCCACGGCTGGCTGGACGCCAGATGGCGCCACAACGCTTCGTAAACGGCCTTGGGCGTGGTCTTGTACGACAGCACGGACTGGTTCTGCCCCACCAGTTCGGCGGGCTCGAAGCCGGTGATGGTCTTGAACGCCGGGTTCACGTACAGGATGCGGGCGTGGATATCCGTGATGGAGATGGCGACAGCGGACTGCTCGACGATGGCAAAGAACACCTGGGGCGGCAACTGGGTGCCGCCCATGTTGAAGATGCCTTCGATGGTGCGAAGGACTTTCAGCGGGGTCGTCTTGGGCAGCGCATCGAGCATGCGCTGCATGGATCCCGCTTCGATGGCATCCGCGCCACCCGCCGCTACCTGTTTCATGAATGAACCTTCTTCCTCGTCAGGAAAATCGAAAAACCCCGCATCAATGCAGAGCGGAGAAACCTTTTAGCAAATTCCGAGCCACCGCGCAGGATCCGATGCGCGCTGAGCGTCGTGAGCCCGGCAGCGGGGCTGTCCGCCGCCGATGTCGCGAATACGACAAAGGATCGTCGGGAGGCCGGGGTGGTGGCGCAACCCCGACACCGCGAACCGCCGCGACGGAAAACACAAGCCGCTGATTCCTCGAACCAAACCCTCATCGTCCGGGAACATCGTGGCGATTGGCACGGGAACTGCAATGACGGGGGCAGGAGATCTCACGATGCGCGAATATTTATTCCTTTTGCTGGGCACGGCCCTGGTCAACAACGTGGTGCTGGTGAAGTTCCTCGGCCTGTGCCCCTTCATCGGCGTATCGAAGAAGATCGACAGCGCCCTGGGCATGGGCCTGGCGACCACTTTCGTCCTCACCATCACGTCGGCGGCCTGCTGGGCCACCGACGCCTGGGTGCTGGCGCCCTTCGGCATCGGCTTCCTGCGCATCCTCGCGTTCATTCTCATCATCGCTTCGGTCGTCCAGTTCACCGAAATGGTGATCCGCAAGACCAGTCCCGACTTGTATCAGGTTCTCGGCATCTATCTGCCCCTGATCACCACCAACTGCGCCGTGTTGGGCATTCCCCTCCTCAACGTGCAGGAGAGTGCCACGTTCGTGCACAGCCTGTTCCATGGTTTTGGTTCCGGCGTGGGATTCACGCTGGTGCTGGTGATGTTCGCCGGGCTGCGCGAGCGGCTCGCCCTCGCCAGCGTACCGGCGGCCTTCGCCGGCGCACCGATCAGTTTCATCCTGGCAAGCCTGTTGTCTCTCGCCTTCATGGGTTTTGCCGGATTGCCGCTCAAGTAGGGTTTCGAGGAGGCGCGAAATGCACAAGATGGAGGTGTCGAAGTGATTGCCCCGGAAGTCGTCCCCGCCGTATCGAGCCTGACCGCCCTTGGGGCGGGACTGGGTATCCTGCTCGGCCTGGCCGGCCGCTACCTGAAAGTCGAAGTGGGCGGTGTGGAAGCGGAGCTGCAGGCCATGATGCCCGGCTCCCAGTGCGGTCAATGCGGCTACCCCGGCTGCAGTGCCGCTGCCGCCGCGCTGGCCAACGGCGCAGCGAAAGTGACGCTCTGCCCCCCCGGCGGCCCGGCCCTGGCCCTGGCCCTCGCCGCCAAGCTGGGGGTGGAGGCGGACCTCTCCGGCATGGCCGAAAGCGCGCCGATGTACGCCGCCGTCGAAGAGGATATCTGCATCGGCTGCTGCCGCTGCTTCAAGGTCTGCCCAACGGACGCCATCGTCGGTGCGGTGAAGCAGATTCACGGCGTGGTGCGGGACGCCTGCACCGGCTGCGGCAAGTGTGTGGATGTCTGCCCCACCGAGTCCCTGCACCTCGAACCCATCCCCGTGACCCTGCAGTCCTGGTACTGGGAAAAGCCGCGGCTCGCGTCCTGATCTGCCACCCCGACGAGATATCCATCATGTCCAGCTCACCAAAAACAACCGCCAGCGCCTGGAAGCGCTGGTCGATACGCTGGGGCGTCCACCCCGACGCGCGCAAGCGGCCGGCGGCGGACCGGCCCATCGAGATCCTGCCCCTGCCCAAACACATCTATCTGCCGCTGCAACAGCACGTCGGTGCCCCGGCCAACCCGGTGGTCGTCATCGGCCAGCAGGTACGCAAAGGGGAACTGATCGCCCAAAGCCAGGGCAATATTTCCGCGCCGGTGCATGCGAGTACGTCCGGCAAGGTCACGGCGATCGTCGATGTGCCCCATCCCCATCCCTCCGGGCTGGCTTCGCTGGCCATCCACATCGAAACGGATGGCAAAGACGAATGGATCGAGACCCAAGGTTGCGACGATCCTTTCGCCCTGGCGCCGGAAGCGGTCGCCAAGCGGGTCGCGGCGGCGGGTGTGGTGGGGCTGGGCGGCGCCACCTTTCCTTCTGCCGTCAAACTGGCGCTGGGGCGCCGCGTTGCCGTTTCCACCCTGATCGTCAACGGCGGCGAATGCGAACCGTACCTCTCCTGCGACGACCGCCTGATGCGGGAATACGCCGAGGGCGTGGTGGACGGCATGCGCATCATCCGCCACGCCATCGGCGCCAACGAGATCCTCTGCGGTATCGAAGACAACAAGCCTGAAGCCATCGCGACGATGCGCGCGGCCGCAGCCGGCTTTCCCGAAGTGAAGATCGTGCCGGTGCCGAGCCGCTACCCGATGGGCTCGGACAAACAGTTGATCAACACCCTCACCGGTAAGGAAGTTCCCGCCGACGGCCGTGCCGCCGATGTGGGCGTGCTGGTGCACAACGTCGGCACGGCTTACGCGGTCCATAGCGCGCTGCGCCACGGCCGGCCGCTGGTAACGCGGGTGGTCACCGTGAATGGCGGGGCGGTAGCGGAACCGCGCAACCTGCTGGTGCCCATCGGCACCATGGTTTCCGAGTTGTTCGACTTCTGCGGCGGATTTACCGAAACCCCGGCGCGAATCGTCATGGGCGGTCCGATGATGGGCACTCCCCTGCCTGGCACCCAGGTGCCTCTCATCAAAGGCACCAGCGGTGTGCTGGCCCTCACCCGCGCCGAGGTGGAACGCGACAAGCCGGCGCCCTGCATTCGCTGCGGCAATTGCGTGACGGCCTGCCCGCAGAATCTGCTGCCGATGGAAATGGCGGCCTTCATTCGCGCCGGAGAACTGGAGGGTGCGGTGGATTGGGGGCTGAAGGACTGTATCCACTGCGGTTCCTGCGCCTACGTCTGCCCGGCCCACATTCCCCTGGTCCAGTACTTCGACTTCGCCAAGGGTGATCTGGCAGCGCGGGAACGGGCAAAACTTAAGCAGGAAGCGACCCGGCAGTTGACGGAACAGCGGGCAGTCCGTCTGGAGCGGGAAGCGATCGAAAAAGCCGAAGCGGCGGCGCGGCGCAAGGCGGAACGTGCCAAAGCCAAAGCCGCAGCGGCTGCCGCCGCCCAGGCAGCCCAGGCTAGCGAGGTGGAGGCATGACCGCCCTCGCCCACGCCCCTCACGCCCATGCACGCACCAGCGTGGGGCGTGTCATGGCCCTGGTGATGGCCGCTTTGGTGCCCGCCACGCTGTTCGGCTTCTGGCTCTACGGTTGGCCCGCCATCCATTTGTGGATGGTGACCATGGGCTCCGCCCTGCTGTTCGAGTTTTTCGCCCTGCGCATCGCCGAGCGGCGGGCGCGGGATTTCATCCTGGACGGATCAGGCGCCCTCACCGCTTGGCTGCTCGCCCTATCCCTGCCGCCCTGGGCGCCTTGGTGGATCGGCGTGCTGGGCAGCTTTCTCGCCATCGTGGTGGCGAAACAGGTGTTCGGCGGCATCGGCCAGAACCTCTTCAACCCGGCCATGATCGCCCGGGTGGCGTTGCTGATCTCTTTTCCGCTGGAGATGACCCAGTGGGTCGCGCCGGCACCGCTGTTCTCCGGCACCGCGCCGGGGTTCTTCGACGGCCTGAGCATCACTTTCGCCGGCCTTCCGAACATGGATGCGGTCACAAGCGCGTCGCTGCTGGGCCATATCAAGACGGAGCTGTCGCGCGGCGTCACGGTGGACCAGGCCCTGGCGGGGGATTTCCTCAGCGGCCATACCCTCTTGGGCATGCGTCTGGGCAGCCTGGGCGAAACATCCTCCGCGCTGATTGCCCTAGGCGGCATCGCGCTGCTGATGCTGCGCGTGATCGAGTGGCGCATCCCGATGGCGATGATTGCCGGCACGCTGGTGCCCGCCGCTTTGCTAAATGCGGTGGATCCCGGCCGTTACGCTGATGTCAGCGTCCATCTTCTGTCCGGAGGCCTGTTGTTGGGCGCTTTCTTCATCGCCACCGACCCGGTCACATCCCCCAGCACGCGGGGAGGCCAGTTGATCTTCGGTGCCGGCTGCGGCCTGCTCACCTACATCATCCGCACCTGGGGCGGCTACCCGG
>JBAWHH010000137.1:0-3690 GCA_049593715.1 Rhodocyclaceae bacterium | reverse complement strand
ATCTGCGTGCTGGGCAGAGACGTCTTCGGTGCCGCCTTGACCGCGGTGGAGAACCGCCAAGCCCAGGGGCACCCGCTGAAGGTGCGTGTGGGGATCACCGCCGAGACGGCACGCGGCTGCCACGTCGTGTTCGTCGCCGACTCCGAGCAGCGCCGGATCGCCCCAACCCTGCGCGCCTTGGCGAGCGAACCGATTCTGACAGTCAGCGATATCGACGGCTTCATCGATGCCGGCGGCGCCATCGGTATCGTCCAGGGCGAACAGCGGCTGGAGTTCGAAATCAACCGCGACGCCCTCGACCAGGCCCAGCTCAAAGCCAGTTCCAACCTCCTCAGGCTCGCACGCAATCTCGCGAACCTGAAGGGGCGGAACTGACGTGATTGGGTCGCCGGCCCACTACGCCTGATTGCCACTGGAGCGGGCAACGGCTGCCCTCCCCCCGACTACTGACGCTTCAACAGCAGATACTGCACTTCGTTGGGGAAGTTGAAGCGCACGAATACCCCGTTCTGCAGAATGTCGCTGCCGCGCCGCGTCGCCGGCCACAGGCTCTGGTTCGGGTTGTCCGCCACCAGATTCACCGCCTGATAGCGGGCATCGGACCTGATCGGCACCGCGGCGGGAATGGCGAAAGTCTCCGGGTCGAGTACCCCGTCCCGCAGATTGACGAACGCCAGAACGATATCGTCTCCCTCCCAGCGCGCCACACTGAAGATGTTCTCGTTGAAGCCGCCGCCGTACTGGCGCGTGAGGAAATTGCGGTTGGTGGAGCGCAGGGCCGGGTGGGCCCGTCGCGCCTCATTGATGCGGCCATAGAGGCCAAAAACCTGCGGATTGGCGTTGTCCCAGAACGACTTGAGATCCTGCCAGGAATTCTGGAAATCGACTTTGTAAGGCACGCCCAGCGGCTGGCCCATGTAGGCCATGGGGACGCCGTGGTTGGCGGCGGCGACGGCGTAGCGGGCCATCATCAGCCAGGCATTGGCGTTGCCATCTTCGTCATGGCTCGTCCCGTTGTGCAGGACGGATGCGTTGTAGCCGTAAAGCTGCGCTTCGCCTTCCAGGCTGCCGGCCAACTGGCTCATGGTCACGCCGTTGTTGCGATAGAGCCAGTGATCAACGGTGGTCAGAAGGTCGAAGTGCCGGTTGACGCGATAGCGGATCCCGTCCGGGTCGAGGGCTTCGGCCAGGAAGACGAAGTCCCACTTCTTCTGGCGCGTCTTGTTGATGATGTATTCCCAGGCTTGGGGCGGCAGACCCTGGGCAAAGTCGGCACGAATGCCCGCCAGTTTGTTGCCCGTCTGATCCAGCCAGAATGTCAGGATCCGGGCGAAGTAGTTGAAGACGTTCTCCACCTCGATGTCATGGCCACCGGCCGGATCCAGGTCGGTGAAGAACAGATCGCGTTCATCCAGCGCCCCGCCCGCCCAGATTTCGCCGTAGCCCGGCTTGGGGCCCAGGGAGGCATAGCTGCCGAAGAACCATTCCGCGCCCGCGTCGTACCAATTGTGTTCCCCGCGGCGGTCCGCCGGGGCGAAACCGGTGACTTCTTCCGGGCTGCCGGCGTGCTGGCGGTAGTCCGACGCCTTGGAGAACCAGGCCGGGCGCGTGGTCCGAACAAGCTTGTTGATGTCCGCAGGCGAAACCAGCCCGAGATCCACCGCCCCCTGGCCGAACACCACGTCGCGGCCGGCATGATTGAAAGCCACGTCCAGAAAAACATTGAGGCCCAAGGCATCGGCCTGATTTACCAGATGCTGAAATTCGCTCATCGCGGCGCCGGGCGTGTTGGCGCGGGACAGCCATTCATTCGCCGCGAAGTAGTTGCGCGCTGCGTAGGGACTGCCGGGAGAGTAGTTGGGCACGAACTGCCGGGCGTTCGGATCCCAGCGTTCGGTCGTGTTCGGAAAGATGGGCATCAGCCAGAGGGTGTTGAAACCGAGCCGCTCGCGCACGAAACGCAGGTTGAAGGGATCGAAACCGTCCTGGTCGTGATCGGTGAAATCCTCGAAGGTGCTGCGCTGCTCGAAGCTGCCGCCGGGTTTCGCCTCCACCACGAGGGGATTGGCTTCGTAGATCGACAGCCCCAACACTTTGCGCGGCGAGACGACCACAGCGCAGTCCCGCTGCTTCACGCCGCCAACGTCGAAATCGTTGTGCCACTGCCAGTCGCCGCCGCGGAGACGGAAGCGCGTCGTTACCCGGTAGGCCCCGGTCTTCGCCAGGGTCAGGTCGGCACGAAAGATGAAGTTGTTGCCGGTCTGCCCGACCTGCGTCATCGGATAGGTCAGGTAATAGCTGGTCGCTCCCCCGGCCTGATTCGGATCTTCCCAGACCTTGGCCTGGTCGCGCCGATTGATGTTGCTGAACACCTGAACTTCCAGGTCGGTGGCCGGGCGCCCATCGCCATAGACCTGAACCATCACCTGAACCGGCACCTTCTCGCCGGCAGTTTCGTCGAGGTAATACTTCACCGTCCCATAGTTGCCGGCGCGCCCGCCATTCCAGACCGCATTGTCGCGGATTTCCAGGTGCCCCATCCAGGGCGCGGCCAACGCTGCCGAGCTGACCGCCCACAGGATGGAAACGCAGAGCAGAAAACGCTTCACAGGATTCATCGGTTTTCCCCCTTCTCCAGTTTCCCGAGTGCGGTTGTCGCGGCTTGACCGCTGGCGCCCCCGCGTCGAAAGCCTCGCCGGCCGATGCTTCAACAATAGACGGGAATCGCCGAGGCACAGCCCCTGCAAAGAGTCACCAACCCCTGGATCGCCCAGCGCCGTCGTGGCTGCGCAGATTTCCCCAGTTCCGGGCTGGCGTCAATAATACTTGCGGTCTAAAGCTATCGGATCGGAAAAATGGGGCCTCAAGGATCCGGCCGGGATCGAAAGGAAGGCAAACCGGAGCGGCGCAGAATTCGCCAGGGTGTTACGTACCCTGTCTTCTCCACGAAAGAGGATAGACACGGCCGGCGCTCTGCGCCGCGCGCCATTTCAGGCACTGAGTGCTGCTCGGGGAAGGCAGCGATCAGGCTACGCTATGAGAATGAAGGTCGAAGCGGCGCCTTGGCGAGCCGTTGGGACTACAAAGTCCTCAAGCAGTGACCCGCCTTGCCGCGCTAAGCCAAAACGACCCGACTGGCGAAAATCCGGCCGCAAGCGACCTGGTTACCGTCACCGTCGGAAAACGAACTGGGCGATACTACGCTCCACTCGGCAGCTACCGCCTGCCGCGCCAGGCGCGTCGTTACAGAAGGATTGTTGAAGCCGGACGCGGATTGTCCGCACAGGGCCAATAGGTTCCCAGTGCCCGGCAGCACCACCTACCGGCTTGAACTGCGCCTGGCGGCTGGAGGAGCCGGAGTGCGTCCCGCGATGTGGCGGAAGTTGATGCGCCCTTTGCTCAGATCGTAGGGGGAGATTTCCAGGGAGACTTTGTCACCCGCGATGATGCGGATATGGTGCTTGCGCATCTTGCCCGCCGTGTAGGCCGTGACATGGTGCCCATTGTCGAGCGTGACGCGAAACCGGGAGTCCGGCAGCACTTCCATCACGACCCCATTCATTTCGATGAGTTCTTCTTTGCTCACTGACACGTGCCCGGAGGAAATTGGAGGAGGAGAGCCCGGCAAGGACCGGACACAGTGGATGGAGAGAAGGTGGCGCGGCAGCAAGCCGACGCACCGCACTCCAT
>JBAWHH010000136.1:0-2159 GCA_049593715.1 Rhodocyclaceae bacterium | reverse complement strand
GGCCTGGCCGAGATCGACGAGAGAGGCTTGCAAAGCATCAACTACCTATCTTTATGATTTATTGGCGGTTATTTTTTAAGGAAGTGCGATTGGGGTCAGGCTCAAATTGTTTCGGAAGTTATCACGCAGAACAGCTGGCCCCGTTCGTCGCTGATCGGCTGTCTTGGCGGCCGTTCAGCCGCTCACCAGATAGTTTCAATTTCTCGGTACTCGCGCAATTTTTCGTCCCCAGTTACGAGGGGAATTCCCAGAACGGAAGCCGTGGCGGCGATGAGGCGGTCGGCGGGATCGCCGTGCATTGGGTCGGGCAGGCTGCCGGCGAGGGCGGCGATTTCGGCGGACACCGGCTCGACGCGAAGCTCAGGCAGGCTGCGCATGTCCGCAAGCCACTGTTCCAGGGGCACGCTGAATTGCAGCCTGCCGCGGCGAACGGCGGTGGCGATTTCCAGCAGGCTGATGGCGGAAACCACGATCTCGCCGGCACCGGAGTTTTCGGCGATGGCGCGTTGGGCGGCTGTGGAGAGCCCGGGGGCCCCGGTCAGCCACCACACCAGCACGTGGGTGTCGATGAGAATCACCGGTTCATGTCCCAGTCGTCGGCGGGCAGGACGGATTCGAAGGGCTGCTCGTAGCGGATCAGGCTGCCCTTCAGGCGGGCTCGGGCGGCGTTGGCGGCATCGGGTTCAGGCGTCGGCGGCGCGATCTCGGCGATGACCCGGCCGCGGGATGTGACCCGAATCCGCTCGCCCCGCTCGACGCGGGCGAGGTACTCCGGCAGGTGCTGGCGCAGGGTGGTGACGTTGACGTCGCTCATGGCGGCCTCCGATATGTACAGAATGAATGTACAGTTCGGGCGCTAGGTTGTCAAAGCACGATGGATTTGTTCTGGCTGCAGCTTGTGGACTTACCGTCATTCCCGCGGGGGTAAGCGGGAATCCGGTCCGTCTCTCAAGATAGTTGTCAATGCCCTGAATAGATTAACGAATCTGGATTTCCGCCTACGCGGGAATGATGGAGAACGAATTCACCGTGGTTGCCAAACGCTGGCGTCGTGACACTCAAGCCGATGGGTGCATCCTGGCCGGAGCACTCCAATCCAACTCTGACAAAAAGAACGGCCCGCCGAAGCGGGCCGTTTGCGTGGATCTTGCCTGACGGTCAGATCGTCACCGTATCCGCCACGTCCTTGAAGTCGGCGATCTGGTCGAAGTTCATGTAGCGGTAAATGTCGCCGGCTTTCTGGTTGACGATGCCGATCTGCTCCTGGTACTCGGCCACCGTTGGGATGCGGCCGAGCAGGGCGCAGATAGAGGCGAGTTCCGCCGAGCCGAGGTAAACGCGGGTGTCGATGCCGAGACGGTTGGGGAAGTTGCGCGTCGAGGTGGACATCGCCGTGCTGCCCTTGCGGATCTGCGCCTGGTTGCCCATACAGAGGGAACAGCCGGGCATTTCCATGCGGGCGCCGGTGCGGCCGAGGATGCCGTAGTAGCCTTCTTCGGTCAGCACGTACTGGTCCATCTTGGTGGGCGGGGCGATCCACAGCCGCGTCGGCAAGTCGGTCTTGCCGTCCAGCAGCTTGCCCGCCGCGCGGAAGTGGCCAATGTTGGTCATGCACGAGCCGATGAACACTTCGTCGATCTTGTCGCCGGCCACTTCGGACAGCAGCTTGACGTCGTCCGGGTCGTTGGGGCAAGCAACGATGGGTTCCTTGATCTCGGCCAGATCGATCTCGATCACCGCTGCGTATTCGGCGTCGGCGTCCGGTGCCAGCAGTTCAGGGTTGGCAATCCAGGCTTCCATGGCCTTGATGCGCCGACCCAGGGTGCGGGCGTCCTGGTAGCCGTTGGCGATCATCCACTTCATGAGCACGATGTTGGAGATCATGTACTCGATGATCGGCTCCTGGTCCAGGTGCACGGTGCAGCCGGCGGCGGAGCGCTCGGCGGAGGCGTCGGAGAGTTCGAACGCCTGTTCCACTTTGAGCTTGGGCAGGCCTTCGATTTCCAGGATGCGGCCGGAGAAGAGGTTCTTCTTGCCCTTCTTCTCCACCGTCAGCAGGCCGGCCTTGATGGCGTAGAGCGGAATGGCGTTGACCAGATCGCGCAGCGTCACACCCGGCTGCATTGCGCCTTTGAAGCGGACGAGCACCGATTCCGGCA
>JBAWHH010000135.1:0-2088 GCA_049593715.1 Rhodocyclaceae bacterium | reverse complement strand
CTTTCGGCGTCTTGCCCGCATTGAGAATGCGCGGATTGCGGCCGAGCACTTCTTCACGCCCGTAACCCGTGACCTGAACGAAGGCTTCATTGACGTATTCGATGTTGGCGTCCAGGTCGGTGATGACAATGCTCTCGGGGCTTTGCTCGACCGCGAGGGAAAGCTTGCGCAGTCGCGCTTCCATCCGCTTGCGATCGGTGATGTCGCGGTTGCTGCCGCGCCGCCCCAAGTAGCCGCCGGCCTCATCGATGAGTGGCCGGCACAGGTGGCCGATCCAGCGAATGGCACCGTCGCGGCGAACGATGCGAAACTCCATCTCCATCTCATCGATCTGCACTGCATGGGCCAAGTGGTCGGCGTAGCGCGCGCGGTCTTCCGCGTGGACGATGCTTGTGAAGAGGCCCGCATCGGTCAGGAACTCGTCCGCGCGATAGCCCGTGATGGACTCGCAGGCCGGTGAAACGTAAAGATAGCGGCCGTCCGGCGCGGTCCAGAAGATGCAGTCCGTTGCGTGTTCGGCGAGGAGCCGATACTTGGCTTCGGAGTCGCGCAGCGTCAGTTCCGCCCGGCGACGCTCCGTGACATCCCGGTCAAGTCCCCGATAGCCGAGAAGCTGGCCAATGCCGCTGAAGATCGGCACCCCACTGGATTGCACGTGCCGAATGCTGCCATCCCGATGCAAAACAAGGTTGTCGAGGTCACGAAAGGGCTCGTGGCGGGCGGCCAGGTCGGCGAAAACCTGCGCGATCCGTGCTGCTTCTTCGGCTGGCATGAACGCGCAAGGGGTTTTACCCAAGACTTCCTGGGGCGAGTAGCCGAGCAAATCGCTTACGCTCTCGGAGGCGTAGGTATAGCGATGCGAGGCGTCGATCTCCCACACCCAGTCGGCCGATGCGCTGACCACGTCCTGGAAACGCCGTTTGCTCGCCTGCAGCGCCCGCTTTATTTGATTGCTCTCGGTAATGTCCCGCGTGATGGCGAGGATGCAGGCCCGCTCGTCGAGGGTGATGGCGCGGGCAGACACGAGTCCCGAGCGCTCTTCGCCGCCCTTGGTCACAAAGGCCACTTCCAGGTTCTCGACCATCCCCTCGCGCAGCAAGGTGCCGGCCAGGCGCTTGCTGTCTTGCGGGAATTTCATTATCCCGATTCGGCGCAGCGATCGGCCCAACACCTCACTGCGACGCCAGCCGGTCATCCGCTCAAAGCCTTCACTGACGTCGACATAGCGCCCGTCGGCCAGCCGATGAATACTGATGGCATCGGGGCTGGTGTGAAATGCCGTGCGGTAGCGCACTTCGCTCGCTCGCAAGGCGGCTGTCGCCAAGACGCGTTCAGTAATTTCCGTGTGGCTGATCACCAGACCCCGGCGTTCCTCCCCAAGGGGGGCAACGCTCATCAGCATCCAGCGCTGTTGGTCACGGGACTGGCAGGGATATTCAATGGTGTAGTGGGGGCGCTCGCAGGACAGGACCGCACCCATGCCCTCCAGCGCCTGCTGAGCATGCCTATCGGAAACCGCTCTTGCGCAGGTGTCGAAGTAGTCTTGGCCTACGCCTTCGCAGGTTTCCCGTGATCCGCCATTGGCCCGCGCAAACGCCCGCCACGCCTCATTGACCATTAGGATCCGCCCCGACTCGTCGAGTACCGCGACAGTGGGGCCCAGGCCATCGATGATGGCGCGGGCAAGATCCGGGGATGAGGAGACGGCGTCATCCATCGCCTTGGAATCGATTCTGCTATCCAATGCACTGCCCCAAGTCGTGTGGCCATCCCGTGCCCGATGCAAAGGCCCTCACTCCTTTGGAAATCGGGGGCTGACCAGTTCCACTGACTAAGTTCAGTCCCAATGGATCAACAGAATCCTGGGGCCCAGGCGACGTTTGCGGTGGTACTACCGGCGGACCTGACGCCATGCGGACTAGCTCCAGAATTCTTATGGGTGATACTCTTTTTGGGAGCATTGCACGCCAATTTGCCGTGCCGCGGTAGCCCGGCTAGTACGCAGGAACGAATACCCGCGTATTACTACGCAGGGCACGCCTGCGCCAGGGAGGCGTGTCTTGACTTTCGTTCCTGCTCTAGGGATCA
>JBAWHH010000134.1:0-4128 GCA_049593715.1 Rhodocyclaceae bacterium | reverse complement strand
GTGTGTCGGCGGCGGCAGCGTCATGGACTGTGGCAAGGGAATCGGGATCGTCAGCGCCAGTGGCCAACCTATCCTGGCGTTCGAAGGCGTTGACGAAGTCGTCAAGGCCTCCCCCCCGTTGATCTGTATTCCGACCACCGCGGGTACGTCCGCCGACGTGTCCCAGTTCGCCATCGTGGTCAATAGCGCCGAGAAGGTGAAGATTGCGATCATCAGCAAGTCGGTGGTTCCCGATATCTCCTTGATCGACCCGGAAACGCTGGTCACCAAGGATCCCTACCTGACGGCGTGCACCGGCATCGACGCCCTGGTGCATGCCATCGAGGCCTTCGTGTCCGTCGCCCACTCGCCGATGACCGACCTGCATGCCTTGGAGGCGATCCGGTTGATCCACCAGAATCTGCCGGATTCGATTGCCCGTCCCCTGGACGTCGAGTTGCGCGGGCGCGTGATGCTGGGAAGCCTGCATGCCGGTCTGGCATTCTCCAATGCGAGCCTGGGTGTGGTGCATGCGATGGCGCACAGCCTTGGCGGCTACACCGATCTGGCCCATGGCGAATGCAACGCGCTGCTGCTCGACCACGTGATCGCATTCAATTTCGACGCCGCACCGGAGCGCTTCGTCCGCATTGCCGAGGCCATGGGCACGGATTTCCGCGGCATGACCGCGGAGGTGCGGCGTCGCCGGATCATCGATTCTTTCCGGGATTTTCGCCGTGCGGTGGGGGTCACCGGCACACTCGGCGATCGTCGGGTACGGACAAGCGATGTACCCATGCTCGCGCATAACGCGACCGCCGATCCCTGCATCGTCACCAATCCACGCCGCGTCGAGGAGGCGGACATCGAGGCCCTGTATGAAGAGGCGCTCTGATCCCCCGCAAGACTGGGACACGCTGCGGGAAAAGATCATCGGCCTGGGCGAGCGCTCAGTCCGCAAGAGCTACTACCCCGAATTGCAGCAGCGATACGCGGATCTGCGGCGCTTTCGCCAGTTGCTCGACCAGAGCAGCGAACTGATCGTCGCGTTCGACGTCGGCAGTCTGGAAATCCTCGATGCCAATGAAACCGCGCGGGAAATGCTGGAGCGCGTCGGAGAGCCTTATCCAGGGAGCCGCCTCGTCCGACTGCATGCGGCCATTGCCGAAGCGGCCCTGGAGGCCATTGAGCGGCCAGGCGAGTCCATACCCTTGCGCGCCGATTGCCCCGGCTCAGGGGGGACGGTCTTCGCAGCGGACGGTTGGGCCAAGGTGGTCACCGTCGGGGGCCGACCTACGGGAATGGTCGTTGCGCACGATGTTTCGCCGCGGATTCGGGCCGAAACGGGGTGGCGCGAGAGCGAAGCCAAGTATCGCCGGCTTTACGCCACCATGAGGGACGCGTTTGTCAGCGTCGATATGGACGGCAACATCCAGGAGTTCAACACCGCGTTTGAAACGATGCTCGGCTATTCCGGTGACGAGTTGCGGCACCTCACTTACCGGGATCTCACCCCCGAGAAGTGGCATGCCTTCGAAGCGGACATCGTCGAGAAACAGATCCTGAAGCGCGGCTACTCCGAAGTTTATGAGAAGGAGTATCGCCGTAAGGACGGGAGCCTGTTCCCGATCGATCTGAGGACGATCCTGATTCGGGATTCCGCCGGCGACCCGGCGGGGATGTGGGCGATTGTTCGCGACATCAGCGAGCGCAAGCGCGCCGAGAATGCCATGCAGGCGTTGCTGCGCGGCACGACCACCGTCGGTGAAGGATTCTTCGCCGCGCTGGTACGTGAACTGGCCGCTGCGTTGCAGGCGCGCTGCGTATATGTGGGGGAAAGGCTGCCGGGAGGCGCCAAGGGGCGCACCGTGGCCGTGTGGTTGGACGGCAAACCGGCCGACAACTTCGATTGCGATCTTGCCCACTGCGTGTGCGCAAGCGTCCCTGGCAAGTCTCTGTTCAACGTCCCTCGGGGGGTGCGGGAACGCTTCCCGCAGGATCGCCTGCTTGCCGAGTTGGGGGCGGATGCGTGTCTCGTCATGCCCATGTCCGGCTCTGACGAGGGGCCTCTGGGTTTTCTGGTGGTGATTCACGATCGCCCGCTGGCTGATCCGGAAATCGCGACGGCCCTGCTGCCGATTTTTGCTGCCCGGGCGGCAGCCGAACTGGAGCGAATCCGCGCCGACGCGGCCCTTCGCCGCAGCGCAGAGGATCTGCGGGTGACGCTGCGCAGTATCGGAGACGCCGTCATCGCCACCGACGAACAGGAGCGGATTGTGCTGATGAACCCGGTGGCCGAGGCACTGAGCGGTTGGCGGGAACAGGACGCGCGGCAGCGCCCCCTGCGGGATGTTTTTCGTATCGTCGACGAGGAGACTGGTACCACGGTCGAAAGCCCGGCGGCTCAAGTACTGCGGGAGGGCCATGTAGTCGGCCTGGCAGATCAGACCCTGCTCATTGCCCGCGATGGGACGCAGCGTCCCGTCGCCGACAGCGGCGCCCCCATTCGGCTGCCCGGCGACGAGGCCGTGCGCGGAGTGGTGCTGGTGTTCCGCGACCAGACCGAGGAGCGTCGCCATCTCGGTGCCCTGGCGCGAAGCGAGTTGCGTTTTCGTACCCTCTTCGAGCAGGCGGCAGTCGGTGTGGCGCAGATTGACGCTGACAGCGAATGCTTTCTGCGCGTAAATCAGCGGTACGCGCAACTCCTGGGTTACCGTCCAGAAGACATGGTTGGGCTTTCCTTCGAGTCGGTCGTGCACCCGAAGGATTTGGCACAGCATTGGGAACACTTGAAAGACCTGGCCGATGGGAGCGCCACAGGGTTCTGCGCAGAGCAGCGCTGCTTGCGCAAAGATGGCGAAACGGTCTGGGTGGCCCTGAGCGTGTCGACTTTGTCTGCGCCGGAAGGAGGTGAACGTGCCTTGGTCGCGGTCGCCGAAGACATCAGCGCCAGAAAGCAGGCCGAGGAAGCGATCCGGCAGCTACGGGACGACCTCGAACGCCGGGTAGAGCAGCGCACGGCTGATCTGGCCAGCGCGATGCGCGAGCTGGAGGCGTTCTCTTACACGGTTTCCCATGACCTGCGCGCCCCGTTGCGCGCGATCAACGGCTATTCGCGGCTGGTCATGGAGGAGGAGGGGCATCATCTCGGCGCGGAGAGCCGACGATTGCTCGATCGGGTGATAGCCAGCACGATCAGGATGGAGCAGTTGATCGACGACATCCTGGAATATTCGCGCGCGGGCCGTCAGCCCATGTTGGCGAAGATGGTGGATCTCAAGGCGCTGGTCACCGATCTGGTGGCGGAACTCTCGGACGCTTACCCGGAGGCACAGATCACAGTCGGGGATCTGCCGGCGGTCAATGGCGACCCGATCATGCTGAGACAGATTTTCGCCAACCTGCTGGGCAATGCGCTGAAGTTCACCTCGCGTGAATCGCACCCACGCGTCGAGGTCGGGGCCACCTACAAGGAGGAAAAGCCGGCCTTCTTCGTCCAGGACAACGGGATCGGTTTCGACATGCGCTATGCCGGCAAGCTCTTCGGTATGTTCCAGCGCATGCATGCCGACGCGCAGTTTCCGGGAACGGGGGTCGGGCTGGCGCTGGTTAAGCGCCTGGTGGAGCGCCATCGCGGACGTGTCTGGGCGGAATCTGAGCCAGGCAAGGGCGCGAAGTTCTGTTTTTCGTTGACAGCCGGTTCCCTCGATCCTGACGGCCGGGAGAGCGGTGTCGCGGCGGTTCAGGCTGCAAAGGCGTCACGATGAGACGAGGGGCCCGGGCGAAATTCGCAATACCAGGCGCCGAGTGCCGCTTGGCTTAGGCCCAATGTCGCAATGGGGTCAATCATCGCTGTTCGACCGGGTTCGCTGCCGCCGCGGGCGCAGTCAAGTATCTGAGCAGCAGGGGGTAGAGGGCCTCGGGATCCACCGGCTTGGCGATGTGGTCGTTCATGCCGGCGGCGAGACAGGCCTCGCGGTCCTCGCTGAAGGCGTTGGCGGTAAAGGCGAGGATGGGGCACTGGGGGCCGGGCAATGCGCGGATGGCGCGGGCTGCCTGCAGTCCATCCATGACGGGCATTTGCACGTCCATGAGAATCAGGTCGTAGCGGCCCCCGCGAGCCTTCTCCAGGGCGTCGGCACCATTCTC
>JBAWHH010000133.1:0-7077 GCA_049593715.1 Rhodocyclaceae bacterium | reverse complement strand
CGCCGGCCATCCTCGACGAACTGCGGGACAAGCTGACCGCGCCACCGGATTGTCTGCCCGCCTGCGCCAGCCTGGCCCGGCTTCACGTCGCGGCGGACCGGGAACGGGTTCGGCTGCGCCTGGAACTGCATGCCCAGGACGAGGTGATGGTGCCGCTGCCGGGCCAGCCGGCCCAGTTCCGTCCCGACCGGGTGCTGGCGGGCAGCGGCCCCGCGACGCTGCGGCGCAAGGAGGATGGCAGCCTGTGGATCCGGCTCGGCCGGGGCGTCACCCAGGTGGTGATGGAAGCGGCGGTGGAGTCGGCGACCAGCGTCCAGATTGCCTTGCCCATGCCGCCGCGGGAGGTGACGGCGGAAACTCCCGGCTGGACCCTGGCCGGCCTGGACGCCCGCGGCATCGCCACCGGCGGACTGACGCTCACCCGCGAGGGCCCTTCGGCTGCCAGCGACCAGGGCGTGCGCGGCGATGCGCTGCCGCCCTTCGTGCGCGTCGAGCGCACCCTGAGCCTGGGCGAACGGTGGACGGTGCAGACCACGGTTTCCCGCCAGGGCCCGAGCCCGGCGCCCCTCGTGGTGCGGGTGCCGCTCCTTGCCGGCGAGGCGGTGAATGATCCCGCCGTTCGGGTGGAGGATGGTTTCGCCATCATGGCGCTGGGCCAGGGGCAGGGCGGGGCGTTCGGCAGCACGGTCAAGGAGGCAGCCAAGCTCAAGCTGGCGGCCGGCAAGGAGGCCAATCAGATCGAGGTGTGGCGGCTGGATGCCGACATGCGCTGGCACGTCGGGCTTTCGGGCATCCCGCCGGTCCATTACCAGGACGGCGCCCGCTGGCTGCCGCTGTGGCAGCCCTGGCCGGGGGAAGCGGCGGAGATCACGGTCAGCCGTCCGGCGGGCGTGGCGGGCCAGACCCTCACCCTGGATGGAGTCAGTTTGTCCCTCACTCCGGGGCGACGGGCCACCGACGTGGCGGCCACGCTCGCGCTGCGTTCCAGCCAGGGAGGCAACCATGCGCTGCAACTCCCGACTGATGCCCAGTTGCTCTCGGTGGCCATCGACGGCAACACGCTGCCGCTGCGGGCGGAGGGCCGGACGCTGACGCTGCCGGTGGAGCCGGGGGCGCACCGGGTGAGCATCGGCTGGCGCGAACCGCGGGCCATGGAGACCCGCTTCGTCACCTCGCCTTTGGCCACAGGCATCCCCGGCGTCAATGCCAATCTGGAGATTGCGGTGCCGGCGGACCGCTGGGTCATCGCCGTCGGTGGCCCGCGGCTCGGCCCGGCGGTGCTGTTCTGGGGCGCCGTGCTGGTCATCGCCGCGCTGGCCTGGGCGCTGGCCCGTAGCGGCTGGACGACGCTGGGCGTGGTGGCCTGGTTCCTGCTCGGCATCGGGTTGGCGCAGGCATCGCTGAGTGCGGCGGTCATCGTGGTGGGCTGGTTCCTCGCCCTGGCGGCGCGGCGGCGCTATGGCTCCGGGCTTTCGCGGCGGCGTTTCAATCTCGCCCAGTTCGGTCTGGTCTTGTGGACGTTGGCTGCGCTGCTGGCCCTGGTGGAAGCGGTGCGCGCCGGACTGCTCGGCTATCCGGACATGTTGATCGACGGCAACGGCTCCACCGGCTCGCGCCTGCTGTGGTACCAGGATCGCGTGGACGGGGATCTGCCCTCCGCGTGGATGCTTTCCGTGCCGCTCTACGTCTACCGGGGGTTGATGCTGGCCTGGGCCTTGTGGCTTGCCCGGTCGGTGCTCGACTGGGCCCGCTGGGCGTGGGGGGCCTACAGCGCTGGCGGTTACTGGCGCGCCAAGGCGCCCGGCGAAGGGGGGCTGTTCTCGCGCAAGAAAGCGCAGGAGGCGCCCCCGCTGGCGGCAGGAGCGGACTGACGGTTTTGTCTATCCCCGATGGGGGAGGGCGGGGTTGTCTTGGGGCAGTTCCGCCCGGCCACATCGGCTACCATGCGCGGTCTTCATTTTCCTGAAAAATCATGACCTATTGCGTCGGAATGCTGCTGGACGCCGGCCTGGTGTTCCTCTCCGATTCCCGCACCAATGCCGGTGTGGACCACATCAATACTTTCCGCAAAGTGACGCTCTACGAGCGGCCCGGCGACCGCGTGATCGTGTTGCTGTCGTCAGGCAACCTCGCCGTGACCCAGTCCGTGGTGAGTCTGCTGCGCGAGCACTTGGCGAACGAAGCTGGCGACACCAACCTGTGGAACGTGCCGAATCTGTTCGAAGCCGCACGCCACGTTGGCGACTGCCTGCGGGAAGTATTCGAGCGCGATGCCGAGGCGCTCAAGAATCACAAAATCGAATTCAACGCCGCCATGATCCTGGGCGGGCAGATCCGCGGCGAAGCGCCCCGGCTTTTCCACATCTACGCCGCGGGCAACTTCATCGAAGCTACCCCGGACACCCCCTATTTCCAGATCGGCGAATCGAAGTACGGCAAACCGATCCTGGATCGCGTGCTTACCAGCGCCACGCCGCTGGCGGAAGCTTCGAAGTGCGCCCTGATCTCCATGGATTCCACCCTGCGCTCCAACCTTTCCGTGGGTTTGCCCCTCGACCTGGTGTGCATACAGCGGGACGAATTGCGGGTGCTCAAGCACGTGAACATTGACGAGACGAACCCCTACTTCACCATGATCCATTCCCAGTGGGGGCAGAGCCTGCGGAACGTCTTTACCGAGCTTCCTGATCCGGAATGGTTCGCCTGACGGAACACCCGTTTCGACTCAAGGTTCGGTTAACCCGGTTTAACGACTTCGTGTTGCCGTTCAGGTCTGGAGAACGTGCCAGGCTCGAACGGTTGGCTGCATGTTGCAATGGTGGAAAACAAAACAATAAGAATCGTCGAGGCGGCGTTAGGCGACCTCGACCGGATTCTGGAACTGGAACACAAGGGATTCGTGCCCGGAAATCGCGAGTGCAGGGAGGTCTACGCGCGGCGGATAGAAGTGTTTCCGCAGGGTGCTTTGATGGCGTACGTCGATTCGGTTTGCGTGGGTTGTTTCTTCTCCGAGATATGGCGCGAAGAAACCCTCAATTCGGTTGAAAGCTTCCAACTCGGTCACGACATCGGGGATCGGCATGACTCCATACGGGGAAAGGGCCTCTACGTAAGCTCGATCACGGTCGATCCCGACTATCGGGGCAATGGGTTGGGCGCCCATCTTTTCGCGGCCTGCATAGACCGCGTATGCCGTGAGTTCCCGGCGATAAGCTCAGTCAACTTGCTGGTGAGCGAATCGTGGACACACGCTCGAAGGATCTACCGGAAATTGGGCTTTGCGGAAATCGCCAGATTGCGGGGCTTCTTCAAATCCGCGGACAGCGGTGCGGACGACGGGATCGTGATGGGGAAAAGCCTTGATCGACTTGGCGACGCGCTGGCTGCGTGAGAGGCGTATAGAAAGCCTGGGATCGGCGTTTTGCTTTGGCAATGGCCGATCGCTTTCTCGGCGGAATTGTCGGGGGCGACGCAATCAGGCAATAGCGCCGCTGACTGGTTGAGCCGATGGCGATTGGCAGCACCGACGTCGACGATCCCCGAGCCATGATCCTGCCCCGCAACGCAGATCGCCAAGTTCGAGTCGCTGCCTTTTGCTCGCCAATTCAATTCTGCTCAGAGGGGCGGGCGCACACGAAGCTCCGGCTCCGGAATTGGGGTGAAGTTGCACGGAGCGGCCTGGCTTGCGATTGCCAACTGGAGGATGGCGTCGAGCATCGCCTTCAGGGCCTCTGCCTCTTGTTGCGTCAATGGAGCTTCATAGCCCGCAGGCGGTCCGCCGTTGGCGGGGGCCGGTTTGGCGGCCTCGTCGATGATCGTCTTCAGTGCCGTGGCGTGCGGGCCACAATTGCCCAGGGCGCTCTGGATCCCTTCTGCCCGCGCCTGGATCATCTTGAGCAGAACGCCCATACGGACGAATCGCTGCTGGTCCCAGCCCTTCGCTTGCTGAGCGGCCGTCGCCTGGGCGACGAAGCGCGATATCAGTCTGACAGCGGCGGCCTCGCCCCTGCTGGCCACCGTTTGGATTTCCTTCTCTTCCATGTTGAGATTCAGGCCGCCCAGGTTGGCTTCCAACTTCACCCGCGCAATCCGATCCCGCACGCCGGGCATCCTGGCCAGGGAGTTGTCGTTCCAGTTCTGCATGGCGCCGACGATGGCCGAGAGGAAACCGCCGAATTGAGAAGCCGGCGAGTCTTTGCTGGCAAAGCAGTTCCAGCGTTCGCCGCAACCCTCTGAATACGCTTCGGGCAGCGTGACCATGGTTTGCGCTCCATCCTGGCCGTCAATGGCCGGTTCCAGGCTGATACCGAAAGTTGGCCACCGCGGAACAAATCCGTCGAACAGGTGCATAGGGAAATTCGAGCTGATGCCACCGTCCGAGAACCAGCAGCGCTGGAAGCGTTTGCCCTTGGGTGCTTCTTCGTTGATTGCCCACAAGGGAATAGCCGATAGCAGCAGGGGAAAACTCAGGCTCATGCGGGCGGCCAACAACACCGGAAAGTCCTCTGGCTGAGGGATTTCGAGCAGATCCCGATCCAGCGCCTCCGACTCGTCGGGATCGATACCGCTGCGGCCGGGTTCCACTTTGTAGGGTTTGCCCTTTTCGCGCATCCACGTATTCAGTTCATCCGGCAAATATTGGCCGAGTTCCGCGGGATTGAAGAACAGTCTCTCCTGATAACGGAGATGGACACCGTGCTTCGCCGGCGTGCATAGCGGGAAGATGTAGGGACGGCCATGGGCGAGATTCGTGGAAAACACTTGAAGGTCGATCGAGCGGTAAGTTCCTTGTGGCTTTGGATTCATCCATTCGGGAGGAAAACCGGGCGCATTCCATAGCATGCCGAAGGTCAATGGGCCGGCTTTTTCATTGAGACCAGCAGCCTCTTGAATGAGCTTGTGCAGCCATGGTGTCAGTGCTTCCGTGCCTTCCCGGGTCATCCCGGTACAAAGGCCGAAACCGTTGCCGGTCACCTTGCGCGTCACGTCGAGATAGACCCAAGCCCCGACGGTGGCGATCAGCAGAACCGCGAACAGAAGGACCGCGGTGAACCATCCGGGGCCGAAGAAGCCAACGAGCAGAGATACCACAGCTCCCGCGAGTGTTGCAGGCCAGTAGGCAGCCAGAAGGCCCGCCACAATCCACACAACCCTCCCGTATGCCCCCTTTTTGTTCAGCGACCAGACCAGGACCTGGAAAAGCCGCCGCGTCTCCGGCTGTGGCTGAAACAAGCTCAACAGTTTGCTACCGCCGCTCCCGGGAACCGATGCCTGCAGTTGCTCGGGCAACTTGTCGAGCAGATCGAAACCGTTGCGGGATTTATTGCTCCTGCGGTTGAACTCGGCTGCCGCCGTTACCGCGGCGGCGATCGCACCGGCCGATGTGCCGCCAATGCTCTTGAAGCGGTAATGCTTCGAAAGCGCCGTAATAGCTTTCGGATAGACAACGCCGCTGGTTATGCCGCCTTTCATCACCAGATCGCAGAACCGGTCTTGAGGGGCGTCATGGGTCGTGGAATTCACTTGGTAGTCTCCGTTCATTTGGCGAAAGCCGATCTGGTAAGAGGGCGCGGGCTACGCCAGCGCTCAAGCCAGATTGGCCCGTTGCAGTACCGGTTTCCAGCGCTCGTTTGCGATCTTCTTGAATCCTTTTCCTTTCGGGTGGAGTTCATTGGCCCAATCGCCCTCGTCGAGCGTGCCACGGCTGTCTACCACCAGCAGGTGATCCGGATCTCCCGACGCAATATCTGTGAGCATCGAGTGGAACCTTGTAATGAGGTAGCGCACGCAGTCCCGCTGCAGTGATTCAGGAACGCCCGCCGCCTCGAGGGCCGGCTTCAGCCATCCGTTGCCCCCGAAAACACCTCGACCATCGGGAATGGCGTAATCGTAGCTGTGCATCACCATCACGCAATGAACGGGCGTGAGGGTGTATATCTGGCCAATCAAGGTTCGATAGTAGTGTTCGGTTCGCTTCAGAAAAGCTTCAAGCCCCCCATCGCCCGAGCGGAAACAATCTGCGGCAGTTTCTGCCCCGCTGCAATTTAGATTCAATAGTGGTCGCATATCGTTGAAACCGGCGAAATCGTTTCCGCCGCCGCTGATAAATACAGCGGACAGATCCGAGCCGTAAAAGCTGAGTGCGCCCGCGACATCATCTTTGTATTTCCCTTCGACATAGTCGTAAGCTTCCGCGCCATTCATTCCTTTGGCGAGCACGACGTGTGCCTTTGGTTCCACCAACGGCCCAAGATAGCTGATCAAGCTACCTCCGGGAAACGGGTACCAGAACCACGAATCGCCAATAGCCAGAATAGTCGGTATTGCGCTGGCAGCCTGAACATTCGCTTCATTCCAATAGACGTTCATGTGACCTCCTTGATATCTAGGCAATGAGAAGTCGGAGAAGCACGCCAGGCCCTAACCCCAGTCGAGATGAACTGTCGGTCATCTGCAGAGCCCGTTCCTTCTCCCTAGCGCCGGTTCTCCAGTTGTATCAATTGAGTGATGTGGCAATCCGTTAAACGGCGATAGAAATGCAATTGCTCAATAGATGAGGACAAGCTTAGAAGAGCAGATTCCGCAGTGCCGAATGGGGCTGTCTACGCCCCGGCCGTTTCCCCTGCAGTTCGCTCGCTACATGTCGGGTCGTCTTCGCGAGTTTGCGGCGGGTTTCCTCATAAGACCTCGGCAAGACTAGTCGCGGAAGACATTGCGCCGCAATGACAATCGTCAATCGCTCGGAGCGCCAATCGTCGTTCCGCAGGAGAAGTGTTGCTCGGTGGGCTGTATGGTGCGCTGCGCAACGAATTCCGCTTGTTGCGGATGGCGATTGCGAATTGTCATTGTGAATCATCGCCCCGAGGTGATTTGATTGCGCTGGCGGAGAAGGAAATTTCTACGGTTGCTAACCCGATAGACCAATGACGCTCGCGATTTCGGCGGATGCTGTTCGTACGTAAGTGCCGCCGTTTTTCGCGTCAAAAGCGGGTAACGCAGGCGAAGAAGCCGTATTTCGACCGCCATTTACAGGAATTGTATTCTAGATCTGGAGGAGGACAGCATGAGTTTAAAGAT
>JBAWHH010000132.1:0-2296 GCA_049593715.1 Rhodocyclaceae bacterium | reverse complement strand
GCGCGGCAGAGGCAATCCGGCGTCGCATCGTCTTTGGCTTTCCCGCTCATACGCTGTTGCCCATGGCCCCAAGTATCGCCATGCGCTACTTTCTACAGTGCAAGGCGCAACTTCACCGGCGTTGATTCACCCGCTGGCGGCCGGCGGGCATCCTGATTCGGATTCACCCCAAACACGAGGAGAACCGAAATGACACGAACCCGAATCACCCTGACGCGCCGCCACCTGCCCATGCTGGCCTGCGGCCTGCTGGGCATCGCCGCACTCTGGCACGGCCCGGTAGCCCAGTTGCCGAATTACCACGCTTTCGCCGACCAGTCCGAACTTTTCGGTTTTCCCCACGGGCAAGACGTGCTTTCCAACCTCGGTTTCGCACTGGTAGCGCTGTGGGGGTGGCTGAAGCTCGCGCCCCGCCGCGACCAGCCGGCCCTTGCCGATGGCTGGGCGGGTTACCAAGTGTTCCTGCTCGGCCTTTTCCTCACGGCGCTCGGTTCCGCCTACTACCATCTCGCGCCGGACAACACGCGGCTGGTCTGGGATCGGCTGCCCATTGCCCTGGCCTGTGGCGGATTGCTTGCCGGCTTCTGGGGCGACACCCGGCAACGCCCCAGCCGCAAGCTCGCCGCGCTGCTGTCCCTGGCGGCAGCCGGCAGCGTGGCGTGGTGGTATTTCACCGAACTGGCGGGGCGCGGCGACCTGCGGCCTTATCTGCTGCTGCAGATCTTGCCGATCCTGTTCATTCCGCTCTGGCAATGGCTTTACCAGTCGCCCGTAACCGATCGGCGGTATTTCGGGGCAGCGCTGGCCATCTACGTCATCGCCAAGATTGCGGAACTGGCCGACCACGAAATCGCCGCCCTGCTGAGCGTGACCACCGGGCACACGATTAAGCATCTGCTGGCGACGATTGCGGCGGGGTTGATCGTGGGCGTTTTGGTTCGCCGTGTCCGGGCGGAGGGGCCGAAATCGGTGGTCGTGCGGCCCGTGTCCGACGTTTTAGCTGCGCTGGCAGTCGGCCAAGGCGTAGCAAATACCTCATCCAAACCACACAGTCGTTAAGCGCACAGACCATTCGGCACATGTCTCAGTGGAGTCTGTTTGGGCACAACAAAGGGTAGTATTCCTCGCAACGGCCAAACTGAATCTGCCTTACGTAGCTGGTCGCATGTACTTCCAAAATACTCTGAACGAAAAGGCGGCCGGTCAGCATCTTGACGAGTACAAAACGACCTATCAAAGACTCACGAGGGGGCGACATCGGATGCGAGATTTGCGGAGAAGCCCCGATAGCCGACTGCACGAACATGCTCGGCTTGCCGGCCACCACTTCCATATACGACGGCCCCCCAGTTCGCTGAATCTTGGGGCAACTTCACCCAAGACGGGGCCACGTGCTGAGGCTTCAGAGAAATGACCGAGCGTCGCTTCTATTTCGGGCTAGTCGCAACAATAATTTGGATTGCCACGATGGCACTACTTTTTCGTTGGAGTGGGACGGAAGCCAGCCACCTAAGGCCCAACGAATGGGGCGACTTTTTCGCCGGAATCTTCGCTCCCCTTGCATTCCTTTGGCTGGTTCTGGGTTACCTGCAGCAGGGTGAGGAACTGCGTCTGAGTACCGAGGCCTTGCGGTTACAGGCAGAAGAACTGAAGAACTCCGTCGAGCAGCAACGTGAGTTGGTGGAAGTAACTCGCCAGCAGGTCGAGGGAGAGCGTGAGGCTCTCGCTTTTGAGAGGTTGCAGCGCGAAGAGGAAGCCCGACCTTCGTTCGTGGTCGTAGGCGGCGGAGGTTCGTTCCACGCCAACGGCCATTGCACCTACAACATCCACTTGTCGAACACCGGAAATGCTGCAACTGCCTTGCTGGTGGATGTTGTCCCGCCGGCACGAGCACCACATCGGCTTCTTGATGTCCCGCTCTTTGGGCGCGGCAAACAGTGGCCGCTGAAATACGAAACAGTGGAGCCGCTGGAAGGCGCCGAGACTCAACTACTGCTTTCCTTCAACGACATTCTCGGTAAGCAATATCACATCGCCTACTCGATTCAACGCGAAACCGAAGACCCTCACAGTTCCCTATCATTTACCAAGACTGGGGCTTAACAAGTCCGGTCGGATCAAGGTATGGCCTCCGACTGCCATGAAAACCGCTTGTTGAAACTGGGGTTCGCGGAAACGAGGAGGCAGCCCATCCATCGGATTCTTAATGTGCCTAGAGCTACCGCAAATCCCCCTCCCCACACAGCCCCAGAATCTCCACCCGCGCCTTGTCCCGTAGATCGATGGCCGCGGCCCA
>JBAWHH010000131.1:0-8942 GCA_049593715.1 Rhodocyclaceae bacterium | reverse complement strand
TCCTAGCCTCCCCTCGCTGACGCTCCCCATGCCACGGGGCCCCTGCGGCCGTCATTGCCCGGCCCGGGGCCAGAAATTCCTATGGGCAGGGCTCCTCGCAGTCCTGCCCTTCCTCGCCGCATCGTTTCCGGGATAATTGGCTGGTCATGGTTGTTCCGCACGCCTCATGAAGCAGGTCTGGATCGGTGCTTTCGCCGCGGCCGTGGTCGTCGCGGCCGTCTCTGTTGCGCTGGGGCGCCTGGTTGGCACCACGTCCGGCTGGGCTTTCGCCGTCGCGGCGCCAACGGTGTTCCTGATGCTCCACCTGCGCAACATGGTGCGCTTGATCGCCTGGGCAGACTCGCCCATGGGCACGCCGGTGCCGGGCGCAAAGGGCGCCTGGGGCTGGGCCTTCGCCGCGCTGGCGCGCCGTGCCCGTGCCGCTCAAGGCCAGCGGCGGCAATTGTCCCAGACCCTGGAGCGTTTCCTCGACGCCGCGCAGGCCATGCCGGACGGCGTGCTGATCCTCGGCCCGCACCACGAAATCGAATGGCTGAACACCGCTGCCCAGGCCCAGTTCGGGCTGCGCCTGGGGCAGGACCGCGGCTATCCCCTGACCAATCTCGTGCGCCAGCCGGACTTCATTCACTACCTGAATTCCGGGACTTACGTCGAGCCGCTGGTGATCCGCTCGGGGCGCGGTGCGGGCCAGGTTTTTTCGGTTCAGATCATCAATTTCGGTGACCAGCACAAGCTGGTGATGTCGCGCGACGTCACGCACCTAGAACGCCTGGAAACCATGCGGCGCGACTTCGTGGCAAACGTTTCCCACGAACTGAAGACCCCTTTGACCGTGGTGCGCGGTTTCGTTGAAATGGTCGCCGATGGGCTGGGCGACATGAAACCGGACGAGGTGCTGCACTACCTTGGCCTTGCCGAGGAGCAGGCTCAGCGCATGCAGCGCCTGGTGGACGACCTGCTGACCCTCTCCGAGTTGGAGACGGGCACGCCACCCTCCCTAGAAGAGCACGTGGACATTCGGTCCCTCGTCACGGATGTCGCCGCGGACGCAGAGGCGCTCTCGGCCGGTCGCCATACGGTGACGGTTTGGGGCGAGCTGTCGGGCTGCCTTCTCGGCAGCGGGCGCGAACTGCGCAGCGCCTTGGGGAACCTGGCCAGCAATGCCGTGCGTTACACGCCGCCGGGCGGGACGATCGATCTGTGCTGGGAAGTGGCTGCGGATGGCGCAGCGTCGTTCTCAGTCAGGGATAATGGCATCGGCATCGAGGCATCCCACCTGCCTCGGCTGACGGAGCGATTCTACCGGGCGGACCGCGGCCGATCGCGGGAATCCGGGGGAACCGGCCTTGGCCTTGCGATCGTCAAGCACGTCCTCACCCGTCACCAGGCGGTGTTGGACATCCGGAGCGAGCCCGGGGCAGGGAGCACGTTTACCGTGAATTTCCCGGCTGGGCGATTTGCGCCCGCCGCGGCTGCTTCGCCTAGTCCGCGCCTGTCAGCGGGGTGAAACTCACCCGGTCGAAATCCGTGCCCAGAGTCGGCGCCGCTACCAGTCGCACTTCAATGCGCCGATCCGTGAACACCTCGACGATGCGGTCCGCCTTGAACCAGCCTTTAGGCAATACCAGCGTTGTCGGTTGTTTGAGTGCCGGCAGGGCGGGGAGCAGGAACGCGCGGGAATATTTTTCGGTCGGACCCACGCTAACCCCTGTCTGACGCGCCGCTACGGCCTGCGGCGCCCCGGGCAACACGTAGACCCCGATCATCAGTGCGCCGGAAGCGAGATACATCAGCCAACTGACGTGGCACAGCAGAAACCGGCCGCCATCGGGCGGATGCAGGCCGAGCAACTGGCCATGCTCAATACGCACGCCGGCGCCGAACCGCAACAGGCGGAAACCACCGACCGATTCGTCCGCAATGGCCCAGTTCTCCACCGTGTAGCCGAATTGTGCGGCACGAATGTGCAGTTGTTGGGCGGTATCGACCTGATGCCGAAACGTCATCAGGCTTTCCAGTTCGCGGGGGGCGTAGGTGCGGGCATGCTCGGGCTGCACGAATTCCGCCTGAGCGATGTAGTAATGGATCGCTTCGAAGCCGTAACTCAACTGCGCCGCACCACTCGCCTTGCGACGCTGGAACCGCCGCGGGCTGGCTGCCAGGCACCAGGGGCGGTAGAGGCTCAGCAGCAGCCGGGAACAGGCAGGCTCAAGGCAGTCGCTGCCCAGGCCGAGTTGGGCCGGGGGCACGCGGCGCTTGATCTGGTTCAGCAATTCGCGGATCTCGTCGGCCAGCCGCGACGCGACCAAACGGCGCAGACTATCGTGGGAGGCCGGGGCCTCGGCCAGCATTCCCAACGGCCGCGGACCGTTGTCCAGGAGCAAATCCACGCCATAGGCGCGCTCATCGCTGGTGCGGTCCGCGGGCAGCAGATCGGCGAAGGCCGCGAAGCGTTCACTCCAGCGCAGCAGCAGAGAAAAATCCCGCCCGCTGCGACCGTAGGGATGACCAAGGTCGACCAGCAACACGGCAATGTAGGATTGGGCGCAACTCTGTTTTGGACGCGACGGTGCCATCGGCTCCGCCACCTCCATCTGCGCAATGCCCCACTCTTCCGCCGTGGCGTAGTAGCCGTGCAGTTCGCTCCACAATCCTTTCGGCACGTCGCGCCGGGCGCGGAAATACTCCTGAATGGCGTTGCCGGAATAGTGAATGCAGCGCTGGCAGATCAGGGCGAGGCGCCGCTGCACCTCTTCGCTTCCCCCGCCCAACTGCGCCACCTGGGAGTAAGCGCGGGCCATGGCCTGCCACAAGGTGACGACGCGGCGCAGCGTTTCATCTTCCACGCTCTCCGGCGGCAAGGCGCTTTGGGCGTAGCGGTTCGCCATCTCTTCCTGCACGAACGCCAGCGAAACGCGCGCCGTTTCCAAAACTTCCAGGCAGTCGGATGGCGGCGGCGGGGAAGACAAGATTCCCCCCAGCAGGACGCCCAGGGTCTCGTGTACCTGATTGATTTTGGTCAGCGGCAGGCGCGCCAGCACCGACAAGCACTGTTGAGCGTCGCTGAAATCGACCGCGGTCAGGCTGCTGTCCGTCATGGCTTGCGGTACTCGGCGCGCTCGAAATCCTGGCCGCGTTCAACGATGCGCGATACCCGCACCTGTTGCACCTGATCCGCCATGATTTCTACGATGCGATCGGCCCGGAATGCCGCGGCCGGGAACACGATGCTCGGCGGCTGATTCAGCGCATCCACGTTCGGCAGCAGGAAACCCGGTCGGCAACGCGGCCCGACGACGCTGGTCAGCCCGGTGGCGCAGACCGTCGCTGGCTGTGGAATCCCGGGCAGCAGGCGCACGCCGATGCGCAGATCACTCTCCGTCACCGTGCGCCAGCGCACCACCCCCAGGCGCAGGCCGCTGGCTGCCGGCGGCAGGACTGCCAGTAGTTGCCCCAGGGCGATCCTTGCCCCTTCCTCGGCGAGCGGGCGCGACAAGCGCATGCCGCTCGGACTTTCGTCGGGCATTTCCCAGGCTTCCATACGGAAACCATGCTCCTGGGCGTAGCTGTCCTCGAAGCGCTTCGCACGCTGTCCGAACAAGGCGATTTCGTCTCGCTGGCGCTTGGAAAACTCGTCCACCTGCGGCTGCTCGAATAGCTTGCCGGCAACAAAGTAGTAAATGGCCTCGAATCCGGCCACCAGCTTGCACGCTCCGCTTCCTGGGCGCCGCGTCTGCGATCGCGCCACCGAGCCTTTGCAGCAGCGTTCATAGATGTGGCGCAGCAGCAATTCACAATCCGGCTGGGAGCAATCTTCGCCCAGGCCGAGGGCTGCGGGCGCGGTCCCTTTATGCAAGGCAGCAATGCGCTTCTTGATGCTGTGGGCCAGACCGTCCACATCCAGCCAGCGCAGGTTGCCATCGGCAGCGGCAACCTGGCTTCCGGGCCGATCGCCCGCCACATCCACCACCAGCGGGGGAAGCTTGAAATTCTGGGGCGCCGATCCACGCAGCTTCACCTTGCCGCTCCAGCGCAGCAGCCAGCGTTGCACCAGGTTGAACTGGCGGGCGGAGAGTTCGTAGGGGCTGGCTGCATGCAGCAGCACCGCGAAGACGTAGGCGGCGTGGGCGGTAGTGCCGCGGCTTTCCATCAAGAGATCACCGACGGGCTGCTCGGCCGCGCCGAGTTGTTCGCCCACCGCGAACGTGCCGTGCAGGCGGCGCCAGTATCCCGGCCCAAGGTCGTACGAGGCACGGCACAGATCGAGCTGTTCGCCGTTGAGCGCCCACAGGGCCCGTTGCACGATGCGCACCACGTCGGCGAGCACATCGGCGTCACCGTCCAGCGCGGCTTCGAGGCAATGCTGGTAGCCGGCGCACATGGCCTGCCACAGCGCAACGTTGGCTTCAAACGCCGCCTGTTCCTGCGCCGCCAGCGGCAGCGGCCGCGCCGCGAAGCGCTTGGCGGTTTCGGCCTGGACAAAGGCGACGGGTTCGCGCAGAAGTTCCAGCACCCGCAGCCGCTCTCCGGCGCCGAGGGCGTAGCGGTTGAGGCGGTCGACCTGTTCCGCCAACTGGCCCTGGACCTGCGCCGGATTCGCCAGGTGCAAGCCGTTGATCCACTCGCGGCAGGCCGTCGAGTTGGCAAAAACCGGGGGTTCGTCCTTGTTCAAAGGTGGCAAGGCAAAGGTTCCCCTCATCAACAAGTCTCCTGTTTCTTTAACTGGGCGGTTATGTGCCGCCGCCCTGTTCCTCAGCCAGAGCGCACACGATCGCATCGTGCAAGGCGGCCGAGGAGGGGGTCGCGCGGGCGTGGCCCGTCGCGGGACGCTGGGGCGCAGCAAAGATCGGCTGCGGGAAATGGCGATCGTCGCGAAAACGCGGAATGACGTGCCAGTGAAGATGGGGAACCAGGTTGCCGAAACTGGCCAGGTTGATTTTGTCCGGGCGGTAGAGGCTGCGCAGTGCCGCCTCCACGGCGAGCACCACTGCCATCAAATGGCGTCGCTCTCCTCCCGGCAGGTCCGTCATTTCGCCCACGTGCGCATTCCAGATCACGCGGCAGAAACCGGGGTAATCGGCGTCGGCAATGCGCACCACCCGGCAAAGCCCATCCTCCCATACCGTTTCCCCCGCCGGTCCGGCGCACAACTCACAGTCGATCACGCGTTCCGCCATCTTTGTCCCTCGCCCCGGCATACTGCTTCCCCGCAGCGCCAGCCTCGTGAGTCCGGTTCCTCCGCACCCGCTTCCCCGAGTGCGGCGCTCAGAGCCTGTGAGCAAATCTACTGCGCGGGCGGTCTGCTTCGATGCTCACTGCTCGCAGCCCACCGCGCTCACGACGATTTCTCCGAAAGCTCTCAGGCGATGCAAAAAGGATCCCGCGGGGCAGTTTAACGCTTTAGCACCGCTTACACCGCCGTCCCGATGGCGGTACTCGCCTGCCTCACCGGTCTTCCGTCCGCCAGCATGAGCAGCGTACCCGGCGGCACGTGGGTCCACACTTCATTGTCGGTCAGCGGGTCCGTGGCAACGATCGCCACTCTGTCGTTTGGCGTGGTGACTTCGCTGAAATCGACCGAAACGTCCTCGTCTTTAAGGTGTGCGGAAGAAAATGGCGCCTCGCGGATCAGGTAGGCAAGGCGGCGCGCACAGTGGGCAAAAAGGCATTCGCCGTTGGAGAGCAGATAGTTGAACTCGCCTTTGGCGGCGATGGCGCGGGTCATCTCCGCCAGCATGTCGAACAACGCGTCGGGCGAGGGCATCTGCCGTGGATGCGCGGTCCGCAGGCCCTGCAGCATTGCGCAAAATGCCCGCTCCGAATCGCTGGTGCCGACCGGCAGGAAACTGCCATCCAGTTCAGGGGCAAAATCCTTGAGATCGCCATTGTGGGCGAACGTCCAGTAGCGGCCCCACAGTTCGCGCTGGAAGGGGTGGGTGTTTTCCAGGGCAATCCGGCCCTGGGTGGCTTTGCGGATGTGGGCGATCACGTTGCAAGAACGGATCGGATAGCTGCGCACGAACTGCGCCAGCGGCGAATCGACCGTCGCCTTGGCATCGATGAACACCCGGCAGCCAACGCCTTCGTAGAACGCAATGCCCCAGCCGTCCCGATGCACGTCCGTCAGGCCGCCCCGCGCCTGGAAGCCGGTAAAAGAGAAACAGATGTCGGTGGGTACGTTGCAGTTCATGCCCAGCAACTGGCACATAAGCTACTCTCCGATCAGATGCAAGACGACTTCGCGGCGGTGCCCAGCCCGCCGGTGCTCCCACAGGTAGATGCCCTGCCACGTGCCCAGGGCCAAGTGGCCGCCGCCCAGCGGAATCGAAAGCTGGGTCTGCGTCAGGGCCGAGCGCACATGGGCCGGCATGTCGTCCTCGCCTTCCTGGTCATGCTCGAACAGCGGATCACCGTCGGCGGCCAGCCGGGCGAAAAACCGCTCCAGATCCCGCTGGACGCCCGGATCGGCGTTTTCCTGGATCAGCAGGCTGGCGGACGTGTGGCGGACGAAAACCGTGAGCAAGCCATCGCGGAAACCGCTGTGGTGGATCCAATCCCGCACGCGGTGGGAAATGTCGAGCAGGCCACGGCCGTGCGTAGTGAGGACAAGGGTGTGGGTGGCTTGGCGCATGGGGGAATCTCGTTCGGGACCGCTAGCGGGCCGTCTCGGCGATCAGTTTGATCGCCTGGCGGTAGGCCTCGCCCTCTTCCTCGCGCCCGGAAATGCAGATCCCGAGATCGCGCAGCAGACCGTCGCGCAGGCCGTAGACCCAGCCATGGATGGTGAGCGCCTGGCCGCGCTGCCAGGCATCCCGCACGATCGTCGTCTGGCAGACATTCATCACCTGCTCGACGGCGTTGATCTCGCACAGGCGGTCGAGGCGGGCTTCCGGGTCCGCGATCCGGTCCAGAAAAACCTGATGCTTCTGGATCACGTCGTGAATGTAGCGCAGCCAATTGTCGGCCAGCCCCACGCGCTGGTGCAGCAAAGCCACCTTGACCCCGCTGCAGCCGTAGTGGCCCACCACCATGATGTGGCTCACCTTGAGCACATCGACGGCGAACTGCATGACCGACAGGCAGTTGAGGTCCGTGTGGGCGACGACGTTGGCGACGTTCCGGTGCACGAAAACCTCGCCGGGGGCCAGGCCGGTGATCTGGTTGGCCGGAACGCGGCTGTCGGAGCAGCCAATCCACAGATAGTTCGGGGATTGCTGCGCCGCGAGGTTGACGAAAAACCGCGGATCTTCCGCCAGGATGCGTTGCGCCCAGCGGCGGTTGTTCTCGAACAGTTCGGGCAACTTGCGCATCTTGCGGTCCCGGTAGTGGAGGCTTGGAGGGGGAGGGTGGTCGCCCAGCGGATCTTGGCCGGATTATACGAGACGGGGGTGCGCCTCGGTCCGCGGCCGCATAGGCATACAATTCACTCGTGAGTGCAGAAAGAGCGAGGTACGCAATGCTGGTAACATTCAAATCCGGAGTCTGTGCCGATGTGATGATGTTCGGCGAAGTTGCCAGGCAGATGATGGAAATCATCGGCAAGTCGCTGGATCCGCGCGGCGTCATCACCGTGGAGCAGATGCCCGAGGCCATCGTGCGGCTGCGGCAGGCCATTGCCGAGGAACGCAGGCTGCAGGAGGCTGGGCCTTCCGTAGCGGGCGACGATGGCGAAGAGGACCAGCGCGAGCGCATCGGCGTGGCGCAAAGGGCGCTGCCGTTGATCGAGTTGCTCGAGTGCTCCCTGCGGGAGGATGTAGCTGTGACGTGGGGGGTTTGACGCGCGTATTGCTGTCATTCCCCGTCGTACCAAGAACAATGCATTCCGGGAGGTGAATCCGAGATGGGACGGACGACGTGGATTGCCCTTTTTGTTGCGGTGGTTCTGGCTACGGGCTGCGGTCATCTTACGGAGCGGGTGGTCCTGCTGCCTAGCGCCAGCGGCCACGCCAGCAGTGTTGTGGTGCGCACGGCGCAAGGGGAGACCCGCCTTGCAGACGCCTATGCCGCCGCCGAGATCACCGACGGAAAAGTGGTCAAGAGCACCATTGCGGAACAGGACGTGCGCCGCGAATACGGCGAAGTCTTGGCCGCCCAGCCGTCCCGGCCGCGTTCGTTCGTGGTCTATTTCTACTTCCAGACCACCCAGCTCAGGCCCGAATCCCGCGTCATTCTGGAACAGGTGCGCAGGGAGGTGGCAACCTATTCCGCGCCCGAGGTGGTCGTCACCGGCCACACCGACCGCATGGGCACCGACGACTTTAACGACCGCCTCTCCGTCGAGCGCGCCCGCGTCGTGCGCGATGCAATCCTTTCGGTGGGCATCCGGGCGGCGACGCTATCCGTGGCAGGTCGCGGCGAGCGCGAACCGATGGTCCCCACCCGCGACGAAGTCGCTGAACCGCGCAACCGCCGCGTCGAGATCAAGATCCGCTGAGCACAAGCGGATGCGTGTTCGAGGCGCCAATTTTCGCGCGACGAAACCTCTGTGCATCTTGGGCCCGGCATCTTGTCCATCGGATCGCCAGCGTGCGGCTTCACCCCGCAGACGCTTTGGCCACCTGCCGGTGCTCGCTTCCCAAGGCCTCTCGTAGCGCCGCCAGCAGGGCCTCAAGGTCGTCGGCGAGTTTCTGCGTATCCTCGAACGCAGTGGGCTCGCCCCCATGTGCCGCGCTCAGAATTCGCTCGGCGGTTTCCACCAAGCCGCGTGCACCGACGTACCAGGCGGAACCCTTGAGCGTATGAGCGATGCGCTGAATCGCGGGCCGGTCTCCCGACCGGGCCAGTTCCCGCAGCCGCTGAGGATCATTTCCATGGCCGTCGAGGAACATCTCCAGCAATTTGACGAGGAGGTCGAAGCGGTGCCCGGACATCGCCAGCCCTAGCTCGATATCCAGTCCCGCGATCGCAGCAAGGCGCTTTCGCGGGTCGCCGCCGGCCTTGGG
>JBAWHH010000130.1:0-18141 GCA_049593715.1 Rhodocyclaceae bacterium | reverse complement strand
GCAAAAGGCCGGGTGAGCGTTACGGCATGTGCCGGCTTCTCGGACGGATCGTCCGTGTTGCTGCCCATTGTGAACGTGGCGGGGCGCAAAGGAATCATTACTGGGCAGGTCGGGCAGTCCTTGATTTCAGCGCCGGCAACGGCGCCTTTTGCCGCGGCAGGTTCCGGCGCGGCCGACGCAGGGCGCGCCGGGACCGGTGGTTCTTGGACTTGTTGCACCGCCGGGGCACGAGGCGGCCGCTCAGGCGCTGCCGGACGGACCGCTGCCGGTCGGGCTGGTTCGACTGCCGGTACGGACTTTGTGGCATTCCCGCGAAGCCGCTCGAGGCGGGCTCGGGCAAGCCCCGAGAAGCGGCCGTTCGGATAGGCCGCCAAGTACGCCTCATACTCTTTTGCATAATTGCTGTTCTTGATCGATTCCCAGAATGCGAGTTCATACTGTTCAGCACTGTCCTTGGGCAGAACACCCCGGGTTCGCATCGCCACCGCGGGCCTGATCCGGGGCGATACGACAACCGGAAGGGCTTCTGCGGGTTGCAACGTGCCAAGAGAGACACCACCGGACAGTGTTGATGCCACCCATGGCACCTGTCTGCGCCCAGAATCCTGGCTGACCACCGCACTCGCCCGCTCCAAAACCTCCCTGATATCGGCAGAGGAAACGGCCAAAGACCCTAGTAGGCTCTCGGTATACAAGCCGAGAGCGAAACCGTCACCGGACAAGGCTCCCGGCGCCGTGGAATAAGCGACTAGCGTCTCATCGGGGAGGGCGGGAGCATCGTTCGTGACGCCGCCGAACGGACTGCTGAGACACGTGTCAAGAATGGCAATATTGATCTTGCCGGGGCGCGGCCTGGACATGGCATCGAGCAAACTCTGCAGATCCACGCCTTTGATCAGCAGTTGCGCGGGCGACTCGCTATCGACATCAATTGGGGCGAGGAAGGTTCTTCCGCCCACGCGCAAACCGTGCCCCGCGAAATAGAAAAGTCCCACCCCACCGGACTCGAGCCGCCGTCCGAACTCACGAATGGCCAGCGACATTTCCCGCTCTGTCAGATTGACGTAGGTAACGACATCGAAGCCGAGTCGGGTGAGCGCCGCGTCCATCGCTTGGGCGTCGTTGGTCGGATTCTCCAACTTGCCGCGGCGGTAATCGGTGTTGCCGATGACCAGCGCAATGCGCCGGGCATCCGCGTCGGAGACTCCGGGATCCCCGTTACGCACTGGCCCGATGGATTCATGCGCTGCGATGCCTGGCTGAGCGCCCGTCCAGGAAATGAGCCCCAAAACGCAAACAAAAAGACATCTTCGCCACACGTCAGGATCCCCTCTTCTCAATCAAGGTCGCCCGAATGCCAACACCCAACCCGCCACTATCTGCCGTGGCGTAAGGGGCCCGGCGGGGCGCCATAGTTCGAAAGTCTTGGTGCTAACGGATGAACCACGACCGCCTGCGAGCACCAGTTCCCATATGTGCCTTTCCGTTCCTAATCATAGGTCTTGTTTCCCGGCAGTTTCCCTCTAATCTGAACCAACGCTCAAGCCGTCGAGACCCATTGCCATGGACATAGAGTGTTGGCCAGCATCCGGCGGAAAGCTACTGTACCGAAGTCTTATTCTCAAAATCTTTTCATTGTCTACACTGACTAAGGAACGCTGAGCGGGAGCAGTGGCTGTGTCCTGTTCAACCGCGGGCCGAAGCCCGACCCGCTGTAGATGGCGGGAAAGCTCGCTGATCGGCCGAACTGGTGCAACGACGTGCCCCCTCCGAGGCCGCACCTGGCGACGGATGGCATCGCCCTGAGTCGAATGGATTGCGAGGAGACAACGATGACCTACGGGAACGACGGACAGTGCGATCGCCCCTCCATTGAACCGGCGCACGGGGTGCCAGGCACCCGAACCTTGTTCGCCGGACAGCGCCTTGCCCGAGACCTTGCGGGGCCCCGTTCGTTGTGTCCGCAGTGCCGTGGCGCCGCGCCACCACTCCATGATCGGGAGTCGGATTCATGCCTGGCGAATCCCAAGACCCTACGCGGTGCATTGACTCTAGGCGTTCTCGCGCTCGTTGCGTTGGTTGCCAACATCGCGCCTGCCCTCGCCGAACGTACCCCGGCGCCAAAGGATGCCGAGGCCTACATAATTTGGCCGTCCGATGGGACCGTCGTCGAAGGCGGCAAGCTCTGGGTACGCATGGGGTTGCGCAACATGGGCGTCAGTCCGAAGGGCGTCCATCAGCCGAATGTTGGGCACCATCACCTATTGATCGATACCGAACTCGGGGCAATGGACGAGCAAATCCCCTCCGACAGGAACCACCTCCATTTCGGCGCAGGTGAAACTGAAGCGCGCATCGAACTGTCGCCGGGAGCGCACACGCTGCAACTGCTGCTAGGTGACCACAACCACGTTCCCCACAATCCACCGGTCTTCTCCAAGAAGATCAGCATCACAGTGCGATGAACCACGGGTTGCGCGATCGCAGTAGCGCTCGAACCCATTTTGTGAACATGTAGGGGGCGGTGGCGATGAGACAGATATTTCTCACCCTTGCTTTGGCAGGGTTTTTCATATGCGAACTCGCGGTTGCTGGCGGCACACCAGCACCCCGCAATGCCTACCTTTACATTGGTTGGCCAACGGATGGTCAAGTCGTCACTGCGGGGAAACCCTTCAGGGTTTGGTTCGGATTGCGTGATATGGGCGTTGCGCCGAAGGGCGTGAAGTACGCGAATACGGGCCATCATCATCTGCTGATCGACACCGACCTGCCGCCGATGGATCAGGAAATTCCGTCGGACCGCAATCATCTGCATTTTGGCGCAGGTGAGACGGAGACCATGCTGGAACTGCCCCGCGGCAAACACACACTGCAACTGCTTATGGGTGACGAGAACCACGTTCCCCATAGCCCGCCCGTCTATTCCCGGCGAATCACCATCCACGCAAAATGAGCCTTTCAGAGACACGAGGCGAGTCTCCGCCGGGAGAACGATGCGCGACTCTCGCGGTTGACGCCTCGCGCCTAGCGCCGCCAGCAACGCCAGCGGTCGCCCAGAAGCAAGGCGCCGTGACCGCGTATCTGGAGCTTTGCGTTGGCCCAAGCGTAACGCCAAGAATCTTGCCGCTGGATGATGAAACGGTGATTGGTCGCGCCCCACAGGACTCTTTAGCCTCGGGCAAATTTCTTTGCATTCCCGATCACACCGTCAGCCGTCGGCATGCGCGGATTCGGCGTCGAGGGGATACCTACTCGATCGAAGACTTGCATTCCTTCAACGGGACCTTCGTATCTGGCACCAGACTGCGTCCGGGAACCTGGCACGGTCTTCGCGATGGCGACGAAGTCCGACTATCCTCGGTTGAACTCGTATTCCGTGCGATGGCTGTGGCGCGGCAAGCGAGTACGCCTACGGTAATTGCAAGCAGCGTGGATGCCACGCTTCTCACCAAGGCGTTTGAAGGAGGCAGTCCCGGAGCCGAGGAAGCCGTGCCCGCCGTTCGCAAGCTTCGCGCCATGGCTCAAGTTTCAATTGCGCTAGGAGCCGTCCGCGATCGCGAAACGCTGACTGCGAAGATCATGGACTTTGTCTTCCAACTGTTTCCCCTTGCCGAGCGGGCGTTCATCCTCCTCATTAGCAGGGAACGCGAGCCACCCACGCCTGTTGCGGCTCGGCGCCGTGACGGGAAAATCGAGGACCCAGAACGGACACGACTTTCGCGCACGATCATCGACGAGGTGGTGACCAGGAAACGGGCTGTTCTGTCGGTGGACACCTTGTCGGATCGCCACTTCGCTTCTCAGGACTCGATCATTGCTCAAGCAATTCGCAGCGTCATGTGTGTTCCACTGCTCGTAGAAGGAGAAGTGCTGGGGCTGATTCAGGTCGACACGTCGTCGGACCCCTATGCCTTCGCCGTGGAGGATCTCGAACTGCTGACGGCGGTCTGCTCGGAAGCGGCGATCGCCTTGAAGAATCTGCAGCTATACGCCGACATCGCCAACCTTTTGGACGGTTTCGTTCGCGCCTCGGTGCAGGCGATAGAAGAGCGAGATCCGGCTACGGCAGGGCATTCCTTCCGAGTGGCGCGGTACGCAGAAAACCTGGCGACTGCGGTCGATAGAACCGATGCCGCCAGCCTGCGCCAAGTCTCTTTCACCCGCGAGCAGTTGCGTGAGATCAGATACGCCGCGCTACTGCATGATTTTGGCAAGGTGGGCGTCAGGGAGCATGTATTGCGCAAGGAAAAGAAGCTGCATCACGCCGAAATGCGCCATCTCGAGTTGCGATTCAAGCACGCACGCGCCTGCCTGGAGCGGCAGGCGCTACGAGATCTGGCAGACCTGCATTGCCGGGAGGAACTGTCCATCGAGGCGTTTCGAACCGGCAAGCGGCGGATCGACGGCGATCTATCCGAGCAATTCGAGGAGCTGGACCGTTTGCTCGAAGCGATTCGACACGCCAATGAACCCTCCCTCTCCGATAGCATCAGGACGCCTGAACCGAGCTGTTGGCCACGCGTCCCTTTCACTGAGACTGACGGTTCGTCCGCGCTGCTTCTGAATGACTTCGAGCTTTCCGCCCTCAGCATAGCGAGAGGGTGCCTTACCCCCGATGAGCGTAGACAGATCGAGTCGCACGTGGCGGACACGTATTCATTCCTGATCCTCATTCCCTGGACGCGCGATCTGGCCGGAGTCCCGGCGATCGCCCACGGTCACCACGAGAAGCTCGACGGGTCTGGCTATCCCATGGGACTGCGTGGCGACCAAATCAGCCTGCAGACGCGCATCCTTACCGTTTGTGACATTTTCGATGCGCTTACCGCCGGGGACCGCCCTTACAAGAGCGCGGTTCCCGTGGCCCAAGCGCTGGACCTGATCGACGCGGAATGTCGCCAGGGCCGCCTCGACCCGGAAGTGTTCCGCGTGTTTGTAGACGCCAAATGCTGGTCACCGAAATGAACGCGGGGCGTCTGCCTGAAGGCGCATTCAGGCCCTCAACTCAGATCCTGGGCGAGGCTTTGGGATGGCGCATTGTGGCGCTTGAATTGGGGGCTCCGTGTAGCGGCGGAGCATTCCTTTGGAGCGAATCGAGGAAGGTCTGGCAACTGCCGGGCCAACCGTCGAGCCCACCTTGGGCGGTGATGCGATGAGGATCAAGGGAATGTGCGGGATGGGCGAATTGGGGAAGAACGCCGACCGGGGGGGACCGTGGTCCGTCGCAGGTATTGGCCAGCCCGCCGTGATCGGCTTGTGCATCGCAGTCCTCGCGGGTTGCACCGCTTTGGATATGGCGGACTACAAGCGCCCCGACACCCCGGGCAAATCGTCGTGGTCACGGCCCGAAATGGTCTCCGCCGCCGATGCGATTACTGCGGACTGGTGGAAGGAGTTCCACGATCCCCACCTGGAAGCCCTGGTAAACAAGGCCATTGCCGGCAATTTCGACCTGAAAGTTCTCGCCGCGCGGATCGGTGTGGCAAACGCCCAAATTGGCGAGGCACGAGCGGGCGCGCTACCAGTGGTGGACGTTGGCGGCGGCGCGAGCTTCGAGAAGAGCACCGGGCAGAAATCTTCGAAACAATTCAGTCTGGCGAGCCAATTGAATTGGGAGATCGATATCTGGGGGAAGGTCGAGAAAGGCGTCCAGGCACAGACGGCTGAGTTCCGCGCGTCAGAGGCCGATTGGCGGGCGGGGTACTTGACGCTGGTCTCGAATGTCTCCACCACGTATTTCCAGATAGCCCAATTCGATGAACAAATCGAGTTCCAACGCCGGGCGCTCGACAAGGGCAAGCGGATATTGGCCATTTACGAGGGCATGCTGCAGAACGGTTTGGTGCCTCAGACACAGGTCGTCCGGCAGCGCGCCGAAATCAACCGCCTGACGAACGACCTGCTCGAATTGAATCGGTCGCGGGCGCTGGCGGAGAACGCTCTGGCCACCCTGGTCGGCCTGCCGGCAGGCGAGTTCAAAGTGCCAACGGGACGATTGCGGGGTGAGGTTCAACCGCCGGAGGTACCGGCAGGCTTGCCCTCCAGCCTCCTCGCGCGCAGGCCGGACATCGTTGCGGCCGAGTACCGCGTACTCGAGTTCTACAACCTGACCGGGCAAGCCAAACTTGCGCAATTGCCCTCGATCAGCTTGACCGCGCGTGGCGGTACGTCGAGCTTCGCGCTGACGGATCTTCTGAAATCCTTCACGCTGGGGTTTCTTCCCAGCATCAACATTCCGGCCTTCGATCCGAGCATTAAGGCACGCGTCAAGACCAGCGAGGCGCAGGAAAAGGTCGCCGAACAGGAGTATCGGCGGACCGTCGTGGCAGCGTTCGAAGAAGTCGAGAACGCATTGGTCAACCTCGATGCTCACAAGGCGCAACGAAAAGAATTGCGCCAACAAGTCGATCACTTGAGATCCGTCGCGGATCAGGTCAACGCGCAGCTCAAGGAGGGCCTCATTTCCCAGCTCGAGGTCTTCGAAACCGAACGATCGCTCCTGACCGCCGAACTCGCGCTCTTGGCAAATCAACAGCAGGTGCTGACCGACACGGTGATTCTCTACAAGAGCCTTGGCGGCGGGTGGCCCAACGTCGAGGTCGGCCAGGCGGGCAAATGAGATGTTGGCCCGAGCAGTGGCATCCGACATAGCGCCCACCGGAGAAATCCGGAGGAGTTCTGACCACGATTTCATTGTCGTGCTCAGGCCACTTTCTCACCCCGAGTTGGGCGAGATCCGCATTGAGGAGGCCCTTTTCGCCGTCGGGCGTAGCGAGCTGCCTTTCGCGACCTACGAGCACGAACTGGTCGCGGATCTATCGCGCAGACACGCGCGGATTTTCGTCGAGGGCGGCGCCGTTTACGTCGCCGATCTCGAAAGCAAAAACGGGACGAGCGCCAACCATGTCAGCGTAAGGCAAAAGCCTCAACGGCTTCAGCACGGCGACGAGATCTGTTTCGGCGGGCAATTGTCGTATCGGGTCGAACTGTACCCCCGCGCGAAGCGGATCGAGGCCGCATCGAGGCTGCTGAGTCTTACCCTCACGCCAGAACGCGACGATCTTGGCCTGGCGCCGATCGTCATTGCGCAGTTCCCGTTCCTGGTCAGCAAAACCGATGAAACCTTTGCCCGCTACCAGGCCGACTATCCGCACCAGGTCAATTACATCTCCCGCCGCCACGCCCACATCTTTGTCAAGGCCGACACCGTCTACGTCGAGGACTTGGGCAGTACGAACGGAACGTTCCTGTCGGGGCGGCGGCTGGACGAGAAGGCTGCTGCGCTTTCCGACGGCGATCGGCTCGCGTTCGGGGGCAGTCATTTTGTCTATCGGGCAAGCCTGGATTACGAATCGAGCGCAGACAGCACCCTGACCAAGGTGATGCTCCGGGCCGGGAGTGACCCGAAGCTCCTCAGCGATAACGACAAGACAACGTTTGTAACCGCCGCCGACTCGTTCCTCGAGATTTTCTGTGTGGATCACGGGCGACAAGACGACGAGGTCAACGTGGAGGATTCGCAGCAGGCCGTTCGCATCATCGAATCTGAAACGCCAAGGCATGGTGGCCGATTGACCCTCTTCCTGACCGAACTGCTCGGCGCTGTCAGGGACGGGGACAGGGCCAAGACCAAGCCGAGAACGCGGTGGGCCCTGGGGGCAATCGCGCTTCTGACAGCCGTCGCAGCGGCGATGCTCCTGAGGACGACACCCGAACAAGAACTCAAGGATCTTGTGGCGGAAGGGGAGTTCGAGCGGGCCTCATCGCTGGCCGGGCGGGCTCTGGCTCGGGATCCGGGAAACGCGGCAACGATCGAGTTGGGCACCGAGGCCTTGCTCAAGGGCAGTGTGCCCGACTGGCTGGCGCTGCTGCAGAGCCGCAATTTCGATGGGGCAAGCGCCGCCGTTGGGCGCATGAAGCAGCAGAGCGCGGACAACCCGGACGCGCTGTCGTTGGTCGGCGAACTGGAGTGGCTGGGCGATCTGGAGAAATTCGTGATCTCGCGCGGAGGCCCCGACGCGCCGATCCGAATCTATGCGGACGAGGAACACCTGACCGCCTTGGTCCAGAAATGGAATGGCGACCCCCAGGCCCATCAGCGGGCTTTGGCAAGGATCTCCTCCTACGTCCCGGCGTTCAAGGATCTTCATGCCGAAGCGCTCACGCACCTGCGCAAGCTTGAAAGTGACCAGGCGGTGTACCTGTCGGCGATCGAAAGACTGAAGTCGGCCATCACCGCCGCGTTGAATCGGGACGATCTCGCTGCACTGGATGGGCTGCTGGTGGAGTACGCGGAGAAGTATCCCCGTCTCGGCGGTTTGGAGCCGCTGCGCCAGGACCTGCGCCAATTGAAGGACGTCGAAGAAGCAACCCGCGCCCGCCAGTTGGGCCGAATGATCGACAAGCTTGCCAAAGCCAACTTCGTGACGCCGCCGTTTCAGGGCCGATTTCGCACCCTCAAATCGAGCGATCAGTTTCCGCCGGAAGACGTCGTACGTCAGTATCAGGCCGTCTCCAGGGCATGGCGGGAAGGAGACACGAAACAGGCATTCGCCGCGCTGGAAAAGATGGCATCCGGCCCCTGGGCGGATGCGGTAGCAACGGAGATCGCGAACAAGAAGAAAGTATTGGAGCAGTTTGCCGCGCTGCAGAGCGAGCGCGGCACCGCCGCGTACGAGGAGCGCCTTTTGGCCTTCTACGGTTCGCTCGTGCCTGAAGAGGACAGCTATTTCGCTCGCGCTGTCGAGGTGGACGTGGCGCGGTACAAGGACAAGGCCTTGGCCAAGGCGGGGGAACTCCTGGCCCAAGCGCAAGGACTGTGGGAGCAATACCGCAAGAGCGGCCCAATCACGGGACGACAGCGGGTCGATGCCGTTGTCTCGAACGAGTTCCGCACGCAAGCCCGGCTGTTGGGAGAAGCACAGCGCAACGCGCAGGAAGGCGCACGGATCTACGCCCAGCTACGGACGGACACTCCTGGGGCACTGAAGCAAACGCTGGACGCCATCGAGGGCGAAGCAAACTCCCAGCGCAATGCCCTGCGGGACTTGCGAAACGTCCTCGATCCTGCCGTGTTGAAGGCGAAACTGGCACTACTCGGAGGCCAAACCGATGGTCAACGAACGCCGCCTTAGACCATTCGCCGAGGCAATCGAAGATCACGGTGCCGAAGGCATCGCAATCCTGACTGCGGAACCGTGGCGGTTGACGCAGGCCGTCGTGATCACAGTGTCCGCTCTGGTGCTGTCCGCCCTGATCTGGTCCTTCTTTGGTCGAGCTGACGTAATGGTCGCGGCGCCGGGAACGCTGTTGCCGGACTCCGAAGTGCGGCGGTTCTATGCGCCGGTAGACGGGGAACTGGCGAATCTCTACATCGCGGAAGGGCAACCGGTTTCGAAAGGGGACGTCCTTGCGCGGCTGAACGCGCGCGGAGCGATCGAAGCCGCGACCAATGCGCTCCAAGCCCAACTGAAGCTCGAGGATGCTGAGCGCGAGTGGAAGGAGTTTCCGGAGAAGAAGGCACTGATGGAGCGCCGGTCTGCGGCGCTGAAACAGGCGCTCGAACTGGAGGAGTACCAGCACGAAAGACGGATTGCGGACGGTACGTCGAAACTGACGGAAGCACAGAAAGCGCAGCTCCAGGAGGCGCGAACGAGCCTGGAGGACGCCCGTCGGGCCCGTGATGCCGCCAAGGTGGAGGCGGACAAATTCGGCCGCCTGTTCGCCCTGCCTGGCGGCGGAGGAGTCTCCCAGATTCAGGTGGAAGCCAAGAAGAATGCCGCCCTGGCGGCAGACAACGCCGTTCGCGTCGCGCAGAGCCGGCTAAGCGAGTTGGCGGCCCGGCAAAGCCAGGAATTCTCGCAAGCGAAAGCGCAACTGGAGACAAGCGGCCAGCAGATCAACAAGCTGCGCCTGCAATTCGAGGCTTCGGAGAAGGAGGCCGCCAATACGGAGGAGAAGCTCCGGCTGCAGGTGCAAACGGCTCGGCTTGTCGCCGATGCAGCGGCCAGAATCCAGTTCGAGAACATCGACAAGGACAATTTCCTGCTGATCCTGGCACCGGTCGCCGGCGTGATCACGGACGTCACGTCGACTCAACCGGGCGACAAGATTCAAGCCAATACGCCGCTCGGCGGCATCGCGCCCAAGAATGCCCGGCCGGTACTGAAACTGGAGATTGCCGAGCGGGATCGTGGTTTCCTGCGCGAAGGACTTCCCGTCAAGATCAAGTTCAACGCCTTTCCTTACCAGCGCTACGGGGCCATTCGCGGGACGCTTGCATTCATCTCGCCGTCGACAAAACCCGCAGCAAAGGACAAGCAGCCGATTTACGAGGGGCATGTGACGCTGGACCAGGACCATTACCTAGTGGCAGATACAAAGTATCCGATGCGCTACGGCATGACGGCGGTCGCCGAAGTGGTCGTGCGTGCCCGCCGACTGATCGACCTGGCCCTCGATCCCTTCCGCGAGGTCGGGGGTTGAGCGGCGAACCGGGAGCCTTGAGGAGAGGATGAGATGACGACGATTGTGCGAATCGATGACGAAGTCGTGGGCGTTGAGGAGTTCCTCCGCATTCTGAAGCTGACGGGTCGATTCAGCGGGCTCGTGGACGACGTCGTCCGCGACAAGCTCACGATCCATGCCGCCAGGAAGCTTGGGATACGGGTGTCGGCGGAGGAAATTCAGAGTCGTGCCGACCAGTTCCGAAGAGTGCATGGCCTGCATCGGGCGGCCGATACCAACAACTACCTCGATGCGCTGGGGGTCAGTCTGGAGGAGTTCGAAACCTTCATCACCGACTCTCTGTATCAGGAAAAGATGATGGCAGAGGTTTGCAGCGACGCGGCGGTGGAGCAGTACTTCAAACTCAACTCGCCGAAGTTCGACTGCATCGAAGTGAGCCACATCGTGGTTGACAACGAAGGCATGGCCAAGGAGATGGTTTCCGCCCTGCGGGAAGATCCGGACAGCTTTGCGGCCATGGCCCGCGAGCATTCCATTTCCGACACGCGGGAAACGGGGGGGCAGATCGGCAAGGTATTGCGCGGATCCCTCAAGACGGACATCGAGGCCAAGGTGTTCAACTCGGCGGTGGGTGAGCTTCTCGGGCCTTTCCAATCGGCCGACCGGTCTTTCTTCGAGATCTTCATGGTGACGGCACAACACCCGGCCACGCTCGACGATGAGACCAAATCCGAGGTGCGGCGGCGACTGCGCGAGGAATGGTTGATGGCACGCTCACAAGAACATCTCGTCCAAGCGCGCTAGGTCATTGGGCGGACAATCGAATGGACGCGCCAAGGGACCAGCAATCCTTAGCCGAATTCTTGTCGTCGGTGGAGATCCTGTCGCCGTTTTCCAGGGATGAGATCGAACGGCTGGCCGCCCAGGCGCAATCGCGCTTTTTCTCGTTCGGCGAAACCGTGTGCAACGTCGGTGAGCCAGCCGACGGCTTGATGGTCGTCAAATCCGGTTCGGTACGCATCTTTGCCGAGGAGCAAGGCAAGGAAATCAGCATGGGGGTGCGCAAGGAGCGCGAGGTGTTCGCCGAAATGGCGATGCTGCGCGAGCACCGCCATGAGGCTTCGGTCCGTGCCTCGGCAAAGACCGAACTGGTGTTGATCCCGCGCCGTGCCATCGAACCGATCATTCTCCAAAACGTCCCGGCGCAGTCGTTCATCGCGAGCTACGTTGCAATCAGTTCGGCGGGGGGATTCGTCGCTCGCCTCTTCGACTTGCGGGGCAAGGTCAGCAAGAGTGAACTGGAAGAGTTCATCCGCAGCGTCGGTGTCAAGCGCGTTGCGGCCGGCAGGGAGATCCTGAAACAGGACGCTCGGGACGACCGGAGGCTGTACGTCGTGCGTCACGGCGAAGTACGGATCGTGCGTAGCGAGGGGGGCAGCGAGTATCCCCTGGCGACGCTGCAGCAAGGCGAAATATTCGGCGAAAGAGCCTGCCTGATGCGTCAGGAGCAGATCGCGTCGGCATTGGCGAATACCGAGGCCACGTTGCTCGTCATCCCCGAAAAGACGGTCCACTTCATACTGGAGCGCAATCCCAAGTTGCGGGAGGTACTGGAAGAGCGCATTCGATTCGTCGACCGCGAACTGCAACGCCAGAAGCTGCTGGCCGAACGCCGCCGACGTCCCGTCGTCCTGGACCTCCAGTCCGAGCCGCAACTCGGCGAGAAAGTGATCAAGCGCTTTGCCTGGGTGGAACAGGCGGAGGAGATGGACTGCGGCGCCGCCTGTTTGGCCATGATTTGCCGGCATTACGCCATCCCGATGACGCTGGGCAAGTTGCGCGAACTGGCCAATGTCACCACCCAGGGAGCGACCCTGGACAGCCTCGCGCGCGCGGGGGAAATGCTGGGCTTCATCACCCGCGGCGTGCAATGTACGTTCGACGCCCTGCTGGGATTCGAGCTTCCTTTCCTGGTGCACTGGGAGGGCTATCACTACGTTGTCGTCTATGGCATCTCGAAGCGACAGGTTTGGCTGGCGGATCCGGCGATCGGCTTCAAGAAACTGAGCATCGAGGAGTTCGAGCGCGGCTGGAGCGGCACCTGCCTGATCTTCACGCCGAGTCAGAATATGGTGCAGTTGGCCGTATCCCGCTCACCCTGGCTGCGCTTCGTCGGTTACCTCAAGCCATACAAGAAGATCCTGGCAAACCTTTTTCTGGCCACCTTCGTCATCCAGGTGCTGGGGATCGTTCCGCCGCTGATCATTCAGAACATCCTGGACGGGGTGGTGGTCCACCAGAACACGGACCTGCTCCACTTGCTGATCGTCGGCCTGGTCATATCGAGCGTATTCACCCAGTTGATGGCGACGATCCGGGCCTTTCTCGCGAACTTCATGGTGCGCAGCATGGACTTCGCGATGATGTCCCAGTTCTTCAAACACACGATGTCCCTGCCGTACTCGTTTTTCGCCAAACGGAAAACTGGGGACATCTTCGCGCGCTTCCAGGAAAACCTCACGATTCGGGCCTTTCTCACCGAGTCCACCGTGACGACGGTGCTCAACCTTCTCATGGTGTTCATCTACTTCACGATCATGTTCCTCTACAGCGTGAAGATGACTCTCATGCTGATCGCCTTCGTCATTCCGATCATTGCGCTGACGGTGGTGGCGACGCCGAGATTGAAGAACTACGCACGCGAGGTGTTCACCTCGTCCACCGATGCCAAGTCTTATCTGATGGAGGCCATCGGCGGGGCCGAAACGATCAAGGGCATGGGCAGCGAGCGCCCGGTTCGCCTGAAATGGGAGAGGAAGTACGCGAAGGCACTGGAGGTCCAATACCGGGCACAGTCGTTCAACATCCGGGTCGGACTCGCCAGTCAGGTACTTAACGCCGCCACCACCATCGCGACCCTCTGGCTGGGTGCGAGCCTGGTGCTCTCTCATGAGCTTAGCATCGGGCAGTTGATGGCTTTCAATGCCTTGATGGGGAGTGTGCTCGCACCGCTGATGGGACTGGTTGGCTTGTGGAGCCTGTTGAACGACGCCGGCGTGGCGATGGAGCGCCTCGGAGATGTGCTGGACATCGAGCCGGAGCAGAAACCGGAGGATGTGGCGTCGCGTATCGTCCTTCCCGATTTGCAGGGTGAAATCCGCCTGGAGGGCGTCTATTTCCGTTACGGCGGCAGCGAAACGCCCTACGTACTGGAGAACATCAGCCTCGATATCAAGCCGGGAGAACTGGTCGCCGTCGTCGGCCGCAGCGGCTCGGGAAAGACGACGCTGGCAAAACTGCTGGTGGGCTTCTACCCGCCAACGGAAGGGAAAATCGTCGTCGACGGCTACGACATGAGCCTGATCGACAAGGAGTACTTCCGCGCCCAAGTCGGCTACGTGATGCAGACGAACCTGCTTTTCTCCGGAACGATCGCGGACAACATTGCCAGCGGCGACGAGAGCCCGGACCGCAGGCGAATCGAGGAAGTGGCGCGGATGGCGGATGCCCACGCTTTCGTCAGCAAGCTGCCCCTGGGTTACGAGCAGGTCGTCGGCGAACGGGGGGTGGGCCTGTCCGGCGGCCAGATCCAGCGCCTTTGCATTGCCCGCGCGCTATACCACGACCCGCGGCTGCTGGTCTTCGACGAAGCCACCTCTGCCCTGGATTCACAGTCGGAGAGCAACATCATCGGCGGCATGCAGCAGATCCTGGCAGGGCGCACCGCCGTGATCATTGCCCACCGTCTGAGCACGATCATGCGGGCAGACAAGATCCTGGTACTTTTCGAGGGAGCAATCGTCGAGCAGGGTCGGCATGAGGAACTGTTGGACCGGCGCGGCATGTACTACCAGCTCGTCCAGAAACAGTTGAGCGCGGCATGAAGATACTCGACCAGCCCCTGGAGGGCGATTCCGCCATCTCCTATGCGGCCCTGATCGAAAAGATCGAAATCCTGCGCTCCACCTTGCGCTGGGCTTCGCGACTGGAAAGGCCCGAGATCGAAAAGCTGCTGCGTCAATCCAGCGCGCTCAGAGATGAAGTGCTGCAACTCTCTCACCGGGAGCGCTTCGTCAAGGCTGCCGCAACAGATCCGCTGCCGGCAAATCGATCCGGGCGCGACCGCCGCCAAGCGCTGATCGAACGCCAGTTTGCCTTCGAAGGCACGTTTGGCGACAACCCCGAATTGCTGGAGGCACTCGAGATTGCCGAGAAGGCCGCACCCACCGATTTGCCGGTCCTCATCGATGGCGAAAGCGGAACCGGCAAGGAACTGATGGCGAAGGTCATCCACGCCAATGGATCGCGGGCGGACCGGCCATACATTTCAGTCAATTGTGGCGCCATTCCCGACAATCTATTGGAGTCCGAGTTGTTTGGGCACCGCCGAGGCGCCTTCACCGGTGCTTCGGCAGATCGGAAGGGGAAATTCGAGAGCGCGCATAGCGGAACCATTTTTCTGGATGAAATCGGAGAACTGCCGCTATCGGGCCAGGTCAAGCTTCTGCGGGTCCTGGAGTCGCACGAAATCCAGCGCGTTGGATCGGATGAAACCATCTCCGTGGATACGCGCATCGTTGCCGCCACCAACAAGAACTTGCGGCGATTGAGTGCCGACGGAAAATTCCGCGAAGATCTGTTCTATCGACTCAGCGTCATCCATTTGACGCTGCCGCCCCTGCGCCAGCGCAGGGACGAGATTCCGCTACTCCTCGCGTACTACGGTGATGAGGCGGCGGAAAAGTTGAAAAGGCGCCCAATCAAGTTGACACCCGGGATACGGCAGTTTCTGATGAATTACGCCTTTCCGGGCAACGTCCGCGAGTTGCGCAACATCATTTACAGAATCTCGTGCCTGGCGGGCGAAACCGCGGATCTACAGCACCTTCCAGAGGATATCCGACCCTTGTCCCGGGCAGTGGCGACGACCGACGCCGATACAGCTATCCGATCGCCTGCGCTGGGGCCAGGCGCTTTGATAGACGCAAAACGTGCCGCCAGCGACGAGGCTGAAAAGGCATTCCTTGAACGTGGCCTGACCGAAGTCGGGGGCACTGTGGCGGAGTTGGCCAGGCGGTACGACATGAACCGCTCCCACCTGCAGACCTTGCTGAAAAAACACGGGATTCGGTCGAAGAGCTTTCGTAACCCGCGCGAGCCGGAAACCGAACGTGAGGGCCGGTGACGCGGCGATTCGAGCGCCCGGAAAAAACACTACACCGAGGGGTTGTAAAGCGTTTTGTCCAAAGCATCCAGATCGTCAGCGCGAACCACGATAGCAGAAATGTTGTCGCAACCCCCTCGCTGAAGGGCAAGGGACACCAGCGTTTCCGCGGCCTGGCGGCAATTTCCGGGAAGGAGTGCGTTGGCGATTTCCTGCTCGCTGACCGCATTGCTCAGTCCATCGCTGCAAAGCAGGAAGATATCTCCGTCACCGACCTCGGCGACCTCCTCGTCGAGTTCGAGGACGTCCTCGGCGCCCACCGCCCGAGTGATGGCACCATGAGTCGGATGCTCCCCCGGTTCGCCCGGGATGGCGTGGCCCCTGGCCTTCATGTCTTCCCAAACGTTGTGGTCTCGAGTGAGTTGGGTGAGACGCTGATTCCGATACCGGTAAATCCGGCTGTCGCCCGCCCAAAGACAGCCGCAATGGCGCTCACGTGCCAGTAGCACCGCGACGGTGCTGCCGATGGTGTTGAGCCCTCGCGCTGCGGACGCCAGCCGCAGTTCACGATTCACCTCCTGCAGGCGCTGTCGAATAGCATCAGCATAGCTCGCGAGACCTTCCGAACACGGTGCGCCAGCCAACGCCTTGACCACTCTTCCGCTCGCGAAGGCGCCCAGGGCATGTCCACCCATGCCGTCAGCAACCGCCCACAGGCCCCGCTCGGACTGGTCGAGGCAGGCGTCCTCGTTCATTTGTCGAACCAGGCCGACATCGGAGCGCGAGGCCGAAGTCCAGCGAAATGGCGTCGCGCCGTTCACTGCACCCTCTGCGATCGGCAGATCATGTGGCCTCCTCGCGGAAAGGATCTGTATCGGTCCTCGCTATTTGGCAGCGGTCTATCAGACTACCCAAGGAGCCTACAAGCAGGGAACAAACCGCAAACCGGCCGGGCCGCGCGTCCATACCGTGTCGATGGCTAACCATATTGCCGTACGGGTATGTCGTACGCGCTGCCTCAGCTATTTGAGCAGTGTCTTTGCCATTGTCGGCCCACCTTCAATTGTCGATCTGATGGACAGACCGCTCAGGCGCGAAAAGCTGTCGCGGCTTGTGGGCGACACGGGGCTTCTGGCGAAGCTCGGGCGCAGGCCAGACCGTGCGCCGCCGCTGATCGCGAGCATCGCTTGCCGGTCCAGTTCGACACTCTGCGCAAGATCTCTGATAACGATGGTTGCCATTACCTTCTCCTCAAGATGGTGGTGCGATGACCCGCTCGATGGAACGCTTTCGCCGGATGGGCAGCGTTGGGTCACGCGGGGCGCGCGCGCCAGCCAATGCCCTCGATTTTCACTATAGATCACGCCAGGCGCCCGCACTTCAACAGGTGCCCTACCCGGGCTTGGGCTGCATGCCCACCGCTGCTTCCGAATCTGGGCCTCCCTTGGGGGCTACCGCAGCACATGTTCGATGTTGGCTACTGGTTGAAATTCGCGGCGATCTGAGTGGGCGCGACGTTGATGGTCGCATTGGTCGCCGAAGCCTCGATGTTGGTCACCTGAATCTGATTGTTCATCTGATCGGCCACGAAGAAGTTGTTGGTCTGGTAGAAATTGACGACCGAACCGAAGCTGCCGACCGCCTTCTCGACATAGGGGCTGATCCACCCATAGACCCAGGGCGCCCCGCCGTAGGCCCCCCGCAGGGCGCACATGGCGCTGCGCGCCAGGGTCACGTCCATGGGCAGGTCTTCAATGGTGATGGCAGTCATTGGTCTTCTCTCCAATCCGGTGAAGGCGAGGACGCCTCCACCGGAATTTCCTCTATCAGCCGAACAGCGGGAAGCCGCCAAAGCGCAGCCGGTTGTTGGCGTCGCTGTCGTTGGACGCGCTCTGCGTCGGGAGGGAATCGACCTGGATGATGACCGGGCCGCTGCCGAAGTGTGCGCCGTTGGCCACCGACACCGGAGCGAACATCTCCTGGCCATTGAATTGGTTGGTGGCATTGGCCTGGTTGAATACGCCGCCGCGCACGGCGGACATGGCTTTGCGGTCGAGTTCGCCGGCGTGGGACAGATCTTTGATGAACAGGGTGCTCATGGTGGTGCTCCTTTAAGGGGTTGGATTGAGTCGTGCGTTGGGTGCCGGGACGCCGGTGGTGGCAAGCGATGCCGCCACCAGGTTCCTCTCAATTAGACGGGGTACGCGAAACCGCCGAAATGCAGTTTGTTCTTGGCGTAGCTATCGTTGTAGGCGTACTGCGTGGGGTTGGACTCGACCTGGATGGTGGCGGGGCCGCCGCCAAACGTCGAGCCGTTGCCAACCGACACGCCGGCCAGCATTTGCTGGATGTTCTGCTGGTTGGTTGCGTTGGCCTGGTCGAACACACCACCGCGCACGGCGCACATGGCTTTGCGGTCGAGTTCGCCGGCGTGGGACAGGTCTTTGATGGACAGGGTGCTCATGGTCGTTCTCCTGAAAGATGTTGGCTGGGGTTGGGACTTGCCT
>JBAWHH010000129.1:0-6339 GCA_049593715.1 Rhodocyclaceae bacterium | reverse complement strand
CCGTTGCGCACCGTCAAGTCGTGGCCTTCCACCAGGGTGAAACCGAGGTAGCGGGCGAGATAGGTGTGCTCGAAGTAGGTCTCGTTGTTGGGGCCGGGCGTAAGCACCACGATGAATGGCGCTTCGTCGCCGCGGGGCGCCCAGTGGGCCAGACTGTCCTGCAGCGTGCGAAAGAAGCTGGCGAGATGATGGACTTTCAGATCCCGGAACAGGTCGGGAAAGGCGCGCGAGATGACCAGCCGGTTTTCCAGCGCGTAGCCGGCTCCGGAGGGCGCCTGCGTGCGGTCCGCCAAGACCCACCAGCGGCCGTTGGGGGAGCGGGCGAGGTCGGCGGCATAGAGGTGGAGGAAGATGTTGCCTGGCGCCTTTGTGCCGCAGCATGGGCGCAGGAAGCCAGCATGGCCATACACCAGTGCCGGCGGTAGGCGCCTCTCCCGGAGCAAACGCTGTTCACCGTACAGGTCCGCCAGGATGAGGTTAAGCAGCTTGGCGCGCTGGGAAATGGCGGCCTCGATGATCTGCCATTCCTCTGGAGCGATGATGAGGGGCAGGACGTCCAGTTCCCACGGGCGGTCCATGCCCTTGGGGTCGGCATAGACGTTGTAGGTGACGCCGTTTTCGTGAATCTGGCGGTCGACGTACTGCACGCGGCGGCGCATCTGATCCGGCGTGGAGACGACGAGTTGCTGGAGCAGCCTTTCCCAATGGGGACGGGGCACCATCGGTGCGGCCAGCATCTCATCGAAACGCTGGGATTCTTTGGGGTAAGCGGCGAGCAGTTGTCGTGGCATTGTTTCTTGGTTGTGGACCCGCTTCGCATTTGTCTGTGGTGTCGAGCGAGTCCTGGCGAATTGGCGCAGCGGGAGAGCTTAGCTTACCGGGCTCCTCCGAGGCGAGGCCTAAGGCGGGGCAGCGATGCAAACTCTCGCTACCCCCAACTTGTGAAGACTCGGACACCCAGGCCGCTGGCGTGGCCTGGTGTCCTGGCCCTAGTCGCGCCGAAGGTCCAATGTGAAGGGGAAATCCGGATTTCGGTTGGGGGCGGCGGCGTGCACTGCTTCTGGCGTATGTCCCATGCGGAAGAAGCGTGCACGGCGCCTTGCTTCCGCCTCGTAGGCGTTGACCGGGAACACCTCGAAACTGCGTCCGCCAGGATGGGAGACATGGTATTGGCAGCCCCCCATGCTGCGCTTCATCCAGGTATCCACCAGATCGAAGATCAGTGGAGCGTGGGACGGAATCGTCGGATGCAGCGCCGACGCGGGCTGCCACGCCCGGTAGCGCACGCCACCGACGAATTCGCCTACGTTGCCCGTGGGCTGCATGGGGATCGGCCGGCCGTTGCAGGTGAGTACGTGGCGGTCGTCGATGAGTCCGGTGACCAGCACCTGCAGCCGCTCCACCGAGGAATCGACATAGCGCACCGTACCGCCCGGCGCACCTTCTTCGCCCATCACGTTCCAGGGCTCGAGAGCATGGCGCAGCTCCACGTCGACCCCGCGCGCCGCAAAATCGCCGTAGAACGGGAAGCGAAATTCGAAGTGGGGGGCGAACCAGTCCTGCTGCAGCCCGTAACCGCTGGCGTTCATTTCACTCAAGACATCGTTGAAATCCTGTGCCACGAAATGGGGCAGCAGGAAACGGTCGTGGAGTTCGGTGCCCCAGCGCTTGAGCTTCTCCGGCGCGTAAGGTTCGCGCCAGAAACGCGCAATCATGGAACGTAGCAGCAACTGCTGGGTCAGCGACATGCGGGCATGGGGCGGCATCTCGAATGCGCGCAGCTCCAGCAGGCCCAAACGCCCTGTCGGGCCATCGGGCGAGTAGAGCTTGTCGATGCAGAACTCCGCGCGGTGGGTGTTGCCTGTCGCATCGATGAGCAGGTTGCGCAACAGCCGGTCTACGAGCCAGGGTTGGGCGGGGCTGCCGTGCCGGGGGAACTGCTTGAAGGCAATTTCCAGTTCATAGATGGAGTCGTTGCGTGCTTCGTCCACCCGCGGCGCCTGGCTGGTGGGGCCGATGAATAGGCCCGAGAACAGGTAGGAGAGGGAAGGGTGGTTGTGCCAGTAGGCCACTAAGCTGCGCAACAGGTCCGGGCGGCGCAGGAACGGCGAGTCCACCGTCGTCGGTCCGCCGAGGACGAAGTGGTTGCCGCCGCCGGTGCCGCTGTGCCGGCCGTCGAGCATGAATTTTTCGGTGGTCAGCCGGGTCTGGTGCGCCATGTCGTAAAGGTAGGTGGCGTGATCGACCAGTTCGTCCCAACTCTTGGCGGGTTGGATGTTGACTTCAATTACCCCCGGGTCGGGGGTGATGCTGATGTGGTCCAGACGGGGATCGCGGGGCGGTTCGTAACCTTCGAACAACACCGGCAACTTCATCTCGTGGGCGGTCGCTTCGCAGGCGGCGACAAGTTCCAGATAGTCCTCAGCGGCCGAAAGCGGCGGCATGAACAGGTAAAGCACGCCGTTGCGCGGTTCTGCACATAGGGCGGTGCGCGCGATCCCGCGCGCCGACTCGAACATGCCTCCCAACGTTTGGGGTTCGCCCTTGCCAGCACCCTTCGCGAGGGCGGCGGCCTCCTGCGGTGATTCTGGCGTCTGCAGAAGTTGGTGGAACCCTGCATGGGGTGGCAGGGGCGGAAAAGCTAACGTCGGATCGGGCGCGTGGACGTAGGGGTAGTCGGTGGCGGAAACCCAGGGCAGCGAGTCCAGGGGCAGGCGGAAGCCGAGAGGTGAGTCCCCGGGCAAAAGGTAGAGCCGCTCGGCGCGCAAAAATCGCGGTCCGGTGCGCCAGCGCGAGGGGCCAGTCTCGGCACGGGCAATGGGCAGAACGTACCCCACCACCTTTGCCAGTCCCTGGTCGAAGATACGGGTGAGGCGCGCGCGCTCCAGTGGATCGTCGAGCCGGGAATCGAAGGGATCCACGTTGCTCGGGAGGCGCCGCTCCTTCCACAGGTAGTACCAGGTGTCCTCGAAGGCCGCGGCGATGTACGCCGTCGTTAGCCCAAGCCGCTCGGCCACCAATTGCAGGAAACGTTCCCCCTGTTCCGGCGTGACGCCGTAGTCGACGGACTCGTCGGCGAAAAGGCTGGGGTCGGTCCAAATCGGTTGTCCATCGCGACGCCACCAGCACCCCAGCGCCCAGCGCGGCAACTGCTCCCCCGGGTACCACTTGCCTTGCCCGTAATGCAGAAAGCCGTGGGGAGCATATTTGCCTTTGAGTTTGGCGAGCAGGCTCGCCGCCAGGCCGCGTTTGGTGGGGCCGAGGGCATCGGTATTCCATTCTGCGCCGTCGGGGTCATCCACCGAAACGAAGGTGGGTTCTCCGCCCATGGTCAGGCGCACGTCGCCCGCCTCCAGTTCGGCATCCACGAATCGGCCCAGGCTTTCGATGTCGCGCCACTGATCTTCGGTGTACGGTTTGGTAACGCGGGGCGCCTCCCAGACGCGCTCGACACGCATGGCGTGGCGAAATTCGCACTCACATTCGTCGGTCAGGCCGGTAATCGGAGCTGCGCTCGATGGTTCGGGCGTGCACGCCAGGGGTATGTGGCCTTCGCCCGCGAACAGGCCTGACGTGGGATCGAGGCCGATCCAGCCTGCCCCAGGAAGAAAGACTTCCGCCCAGGCATGAAGATCGGTGAAGTCCGCCTCCGGTCCGGAAGGGCCGTCGAGGGATTTCACGTCAGCCTTGAGCTGGATGAGGTAACCGGAAACGAAACGGGCGGCCAAACCCAGATGGCGCAGCATTTGTACCAGTAGCCAGGCGGAATCCCGGCAGGAGCCCGAGGCGCGCTGCAGCGTTTCCTCTGGTGTCTGCACGCCGGGTTCCAGTCGGATCAGGTAGCTGATGTGTTGCTGCAGGCGGCGATTGATTTCCACCAGGAAGTCCACGCTGCGCTGGGGTTCCCCCGCCAGACTGCGCGCGATGGGGGCGAGATACTCTTTGAAGCGCGGCGTCGCGGGCAGCTTCACCAAATACGGCGCTAGTTCGCGCACCTGCCAGTCTTCATATTCGAAGGGCAGATGTTCGGCGCGGGGCTCCAGGAAAAAATCGAAAGGATTGATGACGGCCAGTTCGGCGACCAGATCCACCTCGACCTTGAACTCGGTCGTCTTATCGGGAAACACCAGCCGCGCCTGGTAGTTGCTCTGCGGATCCTGCTGCCAGTTGATGAAGTGCTTGGCCGGCGCGATCTTGAGTGAATAGGCCAGGATCGGCGTACGCGAGTGGGGCGCCGGCCGCAGGCGGACGACCTGGGGAGACAAACCGACGGGCCGGTCGTAGAGGTACTCAGTGACGTGGTGCAGGGCAACGTGGATGGACACAGCAGGGCTCCGGTGCAAAGACCACTGCAGTCAAGCAAAGACCATGCACGCCTGTCGCGTCCCTCTTGCGGGGCCATTCTGTGAAGATTGCACCGTGGCAGTGCGATTCGCGGGCGATGATGCGTTGCGCCGCACCACGGGAAGGCGGCGAAAAAAAGCCACCCTCAGGTGGCGTTCTTCTGGCGCGGACCGGCGTCAGCCGCGGCGCATGGAATCGAAAAAGTCGCCGTTGGTCTTGGTAGCCTTGACCTTGTCGAGCAGAAACTCCATCGCTTCCAGGTCGTCCATGTTGTAGAGAAGCTTGCGCAGAATCCACACCTTTTGCAGCACGTCGGGTTTGAGCAGGAGTTCCTCGCGTCGCGTACCGGAACGGTTGACGTTGAGGGACGGGTACACCCGCTTCTCCGCCATGCGCCGGTCCAGGTGGATTTCCATGTTGCCGGTACCCTTGAACTCTTCGTAGATCACGTCATCCATGCGCGAGCCGGTGTCGATGAGGGCGGTGGCGATGATGGTCAGCGAGCCGCCTTCCTCGATGTTGCGCGCTGCGCCGAAGAAGCGTTTCGGTTTCTGCAGCGCATTGGCGTCGACACCGCCGGTGAGCACCTTGCCGGAGGCCGGCACCACCGTGTTATAGGCGCGGGCGAGCCGGGTGATGGAATCCAGCAGAATCACCACGTCCTTTTTATGCTCGACCAGACGTTTGGCCTTCTCGATCACCATCTCCGCTACCTGGACATGGCGCGTGGCGGGTTCATCGAATGTCGAGGCGACGACTTCGCCTTTCACCGAACGCGTCATTTCGGTCACTTCTTCCGGCCGTTCGTCAATGAGCAGGACGATCAGCGCGACGCCAGGATGGTTGGCGGTTATGGCGTGGGCGATATGCTGCATCATCACGGTCTTGCCGGCCTTGGGTGGGGATACCACCAAGCCGCGCTGCCCTTTGCCGATGGGGGCGATCATGTCGATGATGCGCGCCGTGGTGTTCTCTTCGCCACGGATTTCCCGCTCCAGCCGCATGTGTTCATTGGGATGCAGCGGCGTTAGATTCTCGAAGAGGATCTTGTGCTTCGAGTTCTCCGGCGGCTCGCTATTGACCTTGTCTACCTTGACCAGCGCGAAATAGCGTTCCCCATCCTTGGGCGTGCGGATCTCGCCTTCGATGGTGTCGCCGGTGTGCAAATTGAAGCGCCGGATCTGGGAAGGGCTGACGTAGATGTCGTCTGTGCCAGCCAGGTAAGAAGTGTCGGGCGAGCGCAGGAAGCCGAACCCGTCTGGGAGCACCTCCAGCGTCCCGTCACCGTAGATCGGTTCCCCCTTCTTTGCGCGGTTTTTCAACAGGGCAAATACGAGTTCCTGCTTGCGCAGGCGATTGGCGCCATCGATTTCATTGGCGATGGCCATGTCCAGCAATTCGCTGACATGGAGAGACTTTAGCTCCGAGAGGTGCATGACGAATCTAGACAGGGCGAGGGGAAAAGGCGGGGGTGACCCGATGGGTGAACCGACCAAAAGGGGGGAAACAGTATTCAGATTGCTGCGGCGACTTGGAATCAGGCTGGGAACCCCTGCCGCAGCGTACGGGCGCGGACTCTAGCGGGTTCAGAGATTACTGTCAATGAATGCCGTCAGGGCAGATTTGGAAAGGGCGCCCACTTTCGTCGCCTCCACGTTGCCATTCTTGAACAGCATCAGGGTCGGAATGCCGCGGATGCCGTAGCGGCTCGGGGTGGCCTGATTGTCGTCAATGTTCAACTTCGCCACTTTGAGCTTACCGGTGTAGTCCTTGGCTACTTCATCAAGGATCGGCGCGATGGCTTTGCAGGGGCCGCACCACTCAGCCCAGTAGTCGACCAGGACAGGTGTAGGTGACTGCAGCACTTCGGTTTCGAAATTGCCATCGGTCACATAGTGAATATGTTCGCTCATCGTTTCCTCGCAAATCGGTTGAGGGGAGGTGCGGGCTCGTGGAGCCGAGCCGCTTAACGCAATCCAGGCGGGGGAAAAGGAT
>JBAWHH010000128.1:0-5905 GCA_049593715.1 Rhodocyclaceae bacterium | reverse complement strand
GGGCCAGGGCGTAGGCGTCTTTCGGGAAGTGGGCCGGCACCCAGTCGGGATCACCCCGACGCCGTTCTGGTGGCAGTAATCCACCAGGAAACGGAAGTCATCCACCGACCCGAAGCGGCTGGTGGGGGCGAAATAGCCCGTGGCTTGGTAACCCCAGGACATGTCGAAGGGGTGTTCGGTGATGGGAAGCAGCTCGATATGGCTGAAGCCCATCTCCTTCACGTAGTCCACCAGCTTCTTCGCCAGTTCACGGTAGTTGAGGAATTCGCCTTCGATCCCCCGCTCCCAGGAACCGAGATGGACTTCGTACACCGACATCGGGGCATGCTGCCAGTCGAGTTCGGCCCGCTTGGCGATCCATTCCGAATCATTCCACTCGTACTTCGACGGTCCGACCACAATGGACGAGGTCTTGGGCCGCATCTCGAACTGCTGGCCGTAGGGGTCGGACTTGAGCAGCACCTCGCCGGAATGGCGGTTGCGGACCTCGAACTTGTAGAAGCTGCCTTCGCCCAGATCGGGGATGAACAACTCCCAAATGCCGCTGCCCGGACGCACGCGCATGGGGTGGCGACGGCCGTCCCAGCGGTTGAAATCGCCCACCACGCTGACGCGCTCGGCGTTGGGCGCCCAGACGGAGAACAACACGCCGGCAACCCCATCGACCTCGTGCTCGTGAGCCCCCATCACGTTGTAGGCGCGCCAGTTCTTGCCCTCGCCGAACAGATACAGATCGAAATCGCTGATCTGCGGCCCGTAACAGTAGGGATCGTAGGCGATGTGCTGGTGATGGCCTTCGTCGCGCCAGATCAGGCGATAGTGTTCGGGAACGGCGGAAGCCGGCCCCCGCCACTCGAAGAAATCGGTCCCACCCACCCGCACCATCGGCAAGTTGCCCTCGGCGATGGAAACCTCGGTCGCGTGCGGAATGAAGGCGCGCACGAGTACCCCCTCGTCGATCGGGTGCCGCCCCAGGACCGCAAACGGGTCGTGATGTCTCGCTTCGATGATTCTGATCTGGTCGTCGTTCAAGAGGCTCTTTGCCACGATTGTTCCCTTCCTTTATTTCCCATGGATCGGCGTTTCCCTGCCTTCGCGTCTATCCGCACCGTCGCCGGAGCGGCCCCGTTTTCGCGGCCGGCATCCCCTTCCCCGACCTGCAAGGCAGCGCATTGAATCCCGCTATTGTCCGACAAATCCATGCCGAGACGATTGCCATCTTGGGCATCGCGCCCAACCTGTTGATTTTATTTTGGAAGAGAAACGAGACAAATCGCGGCAGCGGCAGACGGCATCCGGTCGTGGCCGGGCGGAGGGCTTTCCGATCTGTACCAACTGCAATTGGCGAGCAAGGAGTGGCTGAAATCGCTACAACATAATATGAGGGCAGACTGCTCAGTTGGGCATAGGCGTTGGAGGCGCAAATAAGCTGATCGATCTGATACCGGGAGCCTAAGGGTGGCAACAAGAGGCGCGCGAACGACGGCTGCCTCCTTATTCGCTCAGGCACCAAGGCACTGGTTTCACAATTGCTGCGTCGGGAGGACAGGGTGTCGTGTCGTGAGATCAATGGAGAATGGTGCCAAGGGCCGCTGAAACTTGTCGCAGAGGATCCGGTCCGATCCGAAATGCGTGGATCGCCAGGCGGGACCAATCCCGCAACGCATGGGACGGAGGATTTGGCCCGCGCCATCATCGATGGTCTGGAGACGACCGTTGCGATGCTCGACGAGGCCGGGCAGATCGTGATGGTCAATGCAGCCTGGCGCGAATTCGCCCGCGGCAACGGAGGAACTCCGGAAACCTGCGAGGGGGTGGGGCAGAACTACTTCGAAATCTGCGCCCGCGCATTGCCCGATCCGCTTGTCCAGCAGGTTCTTGATGGCATGCAGGCGGTCCTGCATCGTCGCCAACCGCGTTTCAGCCTGGAGTATCCCTGCGATTCTCCCGACAAGCCGCGCTGGATGCTGATGGACGTTACGGGCCTGGATGTGGGCCGACATCGATTGATGGTCGCTCACAGGGAGGTGACCAGGCGGGTGCAGGCGGTGGCGGGCCTGCGCGACAGCGAAATTCGCTTCCGACGCCTTTTCGACGCGGCGCCTCTGGCCATGAGTTTCGTTCACGGCGACGGAGGCATCGGCGCCCTGAATGCGCGCTTCGCCCAACTCTTCGGCTACACCCTCGCGGACGTACCCAAACTGAGCGACTGGTGGCGCTTGGCGTTTCCCGACCGAGACTATCGCGCCTGGGCGATGGCAAGCTGGAACGCTGCCATGCAACGAGCCGCCGCCCTGGGCACGCGCATAGAGGCCGACGAGTACCGAGTGACCTGCAAGGACGCCACGCAGCGCACCGTGCAGATTTTCGGTATCGCCCTGGACGATGGCGTGATGGTTGCCTTCGTCGATGTCACCGCGCGCCGTCGTGCGGAGGCGCGGCTGCGGCTTTGGGCCGAAGCCTTCGAACATGCTCACCTGGGCCTGTCCATCTCCGACGCGCGGACCAATTGTTTTGTGGCCGTGAATCCGGCCTTTGCCCGAGAACACGGTTACAGCCAGGAAGAATTGGTGGGGATGCCGGTCATGGCGATGTTTCCCGAGAATTTGCGTGGGGATATGGAGTTGAGAATAGCGGCGCTCGATCAAGCGTCGCACGACACCTTCGAGACCGAGCACTTGCACAAGGACGGGCGCCCCTTCCCGGTCCTGCTCGACATCACCGTCCTGCGGGACACGGGGGGAACACCGTCGACCCGGATCGCCTATGCCCTGGATCTGAGCGAGCGCAAGCGGGCCGAGGCGGCACTGCGCGTGCTTAACGATGAAATGGAGGAACTGACCCACCGACAGGTAGCTCGCCAGACCATTGCTGCCATCGCCCACGAACTGAACCAACCGCTCACCGCCCTTGCCACCTACAGTGAAGCCGCGCTACGACTGCTGCGCGCGGGAAACCCACAGCCCGAGCGTTTGCAGCGGGCCCTGGAAAGTGGCGCTCAAGAGGTGCAACGGGCCGGGCACGTCGCTCGTGAACTCCTGTCCATCTTGAAGAAGGGCGAAGAGCCGACGGAGACGGTGAACGTTGGCGAGACAGTGAGCGCGGTTGTGGCTCGGATCAGAACAAATCGCCCGGGTGGTTTCCAATTTCAGACCGAACTCGAACCAGACCTGCCCCCAGTGCGCGCCAACCGTCTTCAGGTGGAGAAGGTGCTGGGCAACCTGATCGACAACGGGATCGAGGCCATGCAGGAAGCGGGTATTGCCCCGGCTTCCCTCACCGTTGCGGTGCGCGCCTTTTCAGATAGCGGCATGGCACACGTGACGGTGCAAGATCGCGGTGGCGGCATCGACGCCGTGACTCTGCACCGAATCTTCGATCCGTTCTTCACAACCAAGACCAGAGGCCTGGGCATGGGGCTTGCAATCAGCCGCACCATCGTCGAAGCGCATGGCGGGCAACTGTGGTGCGAGTCTGAAGCGGGCGCGGGAGCAAGCTTCCATCTTACGTTGCCGTTTGCCCAGTGAATCAACCGGTCGTCTACATCGTTGACGATGACGCGGCCGTGCGCGGCGGCTTCGCGCTGCTGTGCGAAACCGCCGGCCTGAAGGTGGAATGTTTTGAGAGCGCGGAGTCGTTCCTGGCGGCGTATCGATCCGATGTGTCCGGCTGCCTCGTCCTGGACGTTCGCATGGGAGGGATGAGCGGTCCGGACCTCCACACCGCGCTCATTCGACGCGGCAGTCAGTTGCCGATCATCTATGTGACGGCTCACGGCGACATCCCCATGACCGTACGGGCGATGAAGGCCGGGGCGGTGGACTTCCTGACCAAGCCGGTGCAGGCCGCGGAATTGCTGGATCGCGTCCAGGCCGCCATTGGCCGCAACGTCGATTCGCTGAACAAGGCCGAGGCAGTGGCCACGCAGCGGCAGCGGTTGCTGCTGCTGACGCAGCGCGAGCGCGACATCCTCTTGCTGGCCGCAGCAGGGCGCGCCAACAAGGTCATTGCAAAGCGCCTGGGGATCAGCTATCGCACCGTCGAGACCCACCGCTCCCACATCCTCCACAAGATGGGGACGGCCAACTTCCTGGAACTCGCCCAGCTTGCCGTCGATTGCGGTTTTGCGCTCGAGTCCGGTGAGCCGTTGCCTGCGGCGGGCGCAATTCGCCCAGATTCCTGAAGGCCAGCATTGCGTTTTCCATCCCCGCTTGCGGGATAGCGGCTGAGTCGAAACGCACGGCGGCCTCCATTTTGCGCGTCAACGCCCAGGCTTGTACGTGGTTGCACGTATATACGAGGAAGAGGCCGGTACGTATCGTCGGGCGACGGTGAAATTGGAGGCGGAGCACCGCGGGGTATGAAGTACAACGGGGTGAGCCGCCGTGCCTAAATGAATGCCAGCCCTGAAATCGGGGATCGACGGAGACAATATGAATCCATCAACGAAATGGTTTCCCCAAGCGGAGACGCTCAACGCCCACATGCTCAACGGCAGACAACCCGCCGCGGCGAGTGGCCACGGAATTCGCGCCAGCGGGCAGAGCTTTGGTTTTGTGACCGTCTGGGAGCTGACGTCTGCGCTTGCCGACAGTCCATCGGCGGCGGACGACGATACGCCGTGTCGGACCGCCTGACGCGGTCCCGGGCGAGGTAACCAACGATGAAGACAACTTTCAAGGTCGTCCCGGTTTCGCGCGAACGGCGTTCGAGTTCTTCCCTGGCAGGCGAAGATCGGCGCACTACCCTGTGGCTCGATGAGCATGGCCGGATAATGGATTGCTCCGGGCTCGCGGATGGCGCATTCGGCTACTGTCCGAATGAGCTGACTGGATCGCACATCTCCAAGCTTTTGCCGGCCCTTTCCAATGTCGATCTGCTCTCGGGTGACGCAGTGAACCCGCGACTTGCATTCAAGTGCCGGTGCGGGCCTTTCCGGGTCGTCGAACGAGGCGGGTTGGAGAGCGAGGGGGTGCTTTTCATCAATGCGATTTCTCTTCCAAGCGGCCCTGCCCTGGCACTCATCGTGGTTCAGCCACCGGCCGTGCGCCGCGTTGAGCGGCGAAGAACGGAAGCACTGAGATCCACTTTTTCGGTCGATCGGCGCGCGGCTTCTTGACCGGATAGTGGCTCGTCACCGGCCCGTTGCCGCGACGGCAACGGGCAGAGCGCTAGCCGTCCTGGGGAACGCGTTTGGAACGAATGCCGAAAAGCAGCCGTCGTCATCGCGGGGGCGAAGGGGGAGCACATGATCGAACGAGCGTTCGCCGAAGAGTTTGCGGTCGACTGGATCGATGCCTGGAATGACGACGACGAAGAGCGCCTTTTCTATCATTTCTCCGGCGACTTTCAGGCGTGGGCACCTGCGCTGGCACTGATCTCGGGCGATGGGACATTGACCCTAAGAGGCCGATCAGCGGTGATCGAAGCGTGGGCGCACGGCCGCTATCGACTGGCCGACGTGCGCTTTGCGCTAACCTCCGTCCTCGTCGGCGAAACGAACGTCACAGTCTATTACCAGGGCATTCGGCGGCGATTGGCGGCGGAAACCTTCTATTTCGACGCAGACCTCAGAGTCGCGTGGGCAGTAACCATGCTGGGCGAACCGCTGGCGGCCTGGCCATTCGCGGCGAGCGCGAGATACTCCAGAAACCAGCCACAACGCGATCGCGAGGGTTTTCGGGCGTGTGCATGACGCTCCCGATTTAGCCCGCGGACCTGCGCGCCTATCCGGCAAGGGGGCGACACCAGTCCGACGCAAGATCAACGTTGCCCTTTCGGCAGTGAACGGAAGTGGCAGGCTAGCCCGACTTGGCGGATTCGCCCCGGATGTGGGTGGATCGGCAAAGAAATAGCGTGGCAGATCAAAGGCGCGGGTGTGGACAAGGAGCAAAGAGCCGCTGTA